>CBDTVQ010000071.1:0-8222 GCA_965364045.1 uncultured Tessaracoccus sp.
GCCGGCCGCGTCCAGTCCGTGGCAACCCGTCTGATTGTGGACCGCGAGCGTCAACGCATCGCCTTTGTGCCCGCCTCCTACTGGGATCTCGACGCAATACTGGTTGGAGAAGAGGGCGTGCTGGATGGCGGAGAGGACGCGGAGCCCCGCAGCTTCCCCGCCCGCCTCGGCACCGTCGGTGGCTCCAAGGTGGCCCAGGGCCGCGATTTCAACGCGGACGGACAACTCACCAGCGCAGACGCGCTGGTCCTCGATGAGACATCAGCACGTAGGCTCGGCGAAGCTCTGGAGGCTGCCAAACTCACGGTGACGTCCGTCGAGGCGAAGCCCTACACGCGGCGCCCCTACGAGCCCTTCCGCACCACCACGCTGCAACAGGAAGCCGGCCGCAAGCTGGGCTTCACATCGCAGCGCACGATGTCAGTGGCGCAGGAACTCTACGAAAAGGGTTTCATCACCTATATGCGTACCGATTCGGTGACGCTGGCGGCCTCCGCCGTGACGGAGACCCGGGCCCAGGTTGCGGAGCTCTTCGGCGAGAAGTACCTGCCCGCAAAGCCCCGCGTCTACGCGTCGAAGCTGAAAAATGCGCAGGAGGCGCACGAGGCCATCCGCCCCGCTGGAGACACCTTCCGGCACCCCGACAAGACCGGTCTGCACGGCGACACCCTCAAGCTGTATCGCCTGGTGTGGATGCGTACGGTCGCCTCCCAGATGGCTGACGCCCGTGGCGAACAGTTGACTGTGAAGATCGACGGACGCATGCAGCAGCCACTGGAACTGGCCCGCGGCCCAGTGGAGAACGTGGAGCTCATCTCGTCGGGCCGAACGATCTTGTTCCATGGCTTCCTGAAGGCCTACGTGCAGGGCGTCGATGATGACTCCGCCTCCGATGACTCGCAGTCCCGGCTGCCCCAGTTGCAGGAGGGGCAGGAGGTCTACGCAGAGTCGATCACTGCGGCGGGTCACGAAACCAAGTCGCCGGCCAGGTACACCGAGCCGTCGCTGGTTGCCAAGCTGGAAGAGCTGGAGATTGGCCGCCCGTCAACCTACGCGTCGATCATCCGGACCATCACGGCGCGTGACTACGTGTTCAAGAAGGGCTCGGCGCTGGTGCCGACGTGGCTCGCCTTTGCAGTCACCCGGTTGTTGGAGGAGCATTTCGCCGAGTTGGTGGACTACAAGTTCACCGCCCAACTCGAGGAACTGCTGGATGAGATCGCCGCCGGCAATGCGGATCGTCTCAAGGTGCTCAAAGAGTTCTACCATGGCCCCGAAGGCGCTGAGAGCCAGGGCCTGGAGTCCCTCGTCAGTGAACTGGGAGACATTGATGCCCGCGGGCTGTCCACGTTCCCACTCAAGGATTCAGGCATCGACGTTCGTGTGGGGCGCTACGGCACCTACGTCGAATCATCGGATGGCCGCCGAGCGAACGTACCCGAGGACCTGCCGCCGGATGCGCTGACACTGGAACTTGCCGAGGAACTGTTGAGCAAGCCCCTGGACGAGGAACACGAACTGGGTGTCGACCCGGACACGGACCTCATGGTGGTGGCGAAGAACGGGCGCTACGGACCCTACGTCACGGAAATCCTTCCAGAGGACGCTCCAAAGTCACGCAAGCCGCGCACCGGTTCGCTGTTCTCCTCCATGACGCTGGACACCGTGGATCTCGATACCGCCAAGCAGCTCCTGAGCTTGCCGCGGGTTGTGGGCAAGGATCTTGACGGAACCGAAATCACGTCCCAGAACGGACGCTATGGCCCATACCTCAAGCGTGGAACCGATTCCCGGTCCCTGACGAGCGAGGCCCAGATCTTCGACATCACGATCGAGGAGGCGCTCGCCATCTACGCCCAGCCCAAGACGCGCGGCCGGGCTGCTGCGGCTGCCCCGTTGAAAGAGTTCGGCGAGGATCCAGTATCCGGCAAGCCCGTGGTGCTGAAGTCGGGACGCTTCGGCCCGTACGTCACCGATGGGGAAACGAACGCCACGCTGCGTCGCGACGATTCGCCGGAGGACATCGACCCGGGACGTGCCTTCGAGCTCATCGCCGAGAAGCGCGCGAAGGGCCCGGCCAAGAAGCCCGTGGCCAAGAAGGCCCCCGCGAAGAAGCCGGCTGCCAAGAAGCCCGCAGCCAAGAAGGCGCCCGCGAAGAAGGCTCCTGCCAAGCAGTCGGGTACGACGAAGGACTAGGGGACCTACACGTCATGGCCAGCAAAGCATTGCCGGAGCTCCGTTTCGAGGTGGACTTCGACGCCCCCGCCCCGGCGATGATCTCGGCGTCGGTGGGGATAGACCGTGTGTCGCATCGTCGCTGCGAGACCGAACACCGCGACATCACGATCTTCGACTCCGAGGATGAGCGGCTGCTGCGCGCAGGAATTGTGATGGCTCACCGCATGATGGCAGGCCGCGGGGAGTGGTACCTTGCCGCTCCGTCGTGGCAGCCGAGACTTCCGGCCGAGCAGGTGGAACCGCTGGGCGCCAAGGGGAGCCTGCCGGAGGAGTTCGTGCGGATGATCGGACCGATCGTCAGGCGAGCTGCGCTGGGCCCGGTTGCTGCGTTGGAATGCGATCGTCGCGAATACCAGTTGCGCGCCGGGAACAAGGCAGAACTTGCCCTCATCGCCGACGAGAAGGTCAGCGTCTCCCGCGATGGGTCCATGATCCGTCGCTACCGTCAGGTGACGGTGCGCCCGACGGTGGAGATGACGGCCCAGCAGATGGAATCCGTGCTCGCAGCCATGCGGGAGGTTGACGCCACACAGGTGGAACGCTTCCCCGGGGTGCAACAACGGCTGGGTGCACCCGCCACGGGTCTCACCGATTTTCCGCTGACCCAGCCACTGCGCAGCAACGCCACCATGGAGGAACTCGTCTCGGCAGTGTTCGCTGCTGACCTGTGGAGCATCACCGCGCTCCTGCTGGATGCCGGAAGGAATCGCCGCCCCCACGTCGCCTCGCTGAACGCCCAGTTGGAGTCAGTCCAGCGTGACCTGCGTGGGTTGGCCCACACCCTGGCCCCCGCGTGGCGACAAAAAGTGGAAACTCTGTTGGTCGATCTACCGTTCGAGAATCTGGCCGACGCTGCGCAGGTGGCGGTGGATGTGGCAGACGAACTCGTGACGGAGGTGCGTGCCCCCAAACTGGGAGACGTTGCCAGCCAGGAAGCGGCACCCCTGTTGCTCCGGCGCGCTGAACAGGCCGCGGTCATCATGGCCGAGCGGTGCAGTGCCCTCACGGTCGGATCCACGGATCAGGCGTGGGAGGCAGCCCTGGGCGCGGCGGAGATCCTCGCGGTGTCCGCATCTGTGGCCGAACCGGTTCTTGGCAAGCCCCTGCGCAAGATCGCTCGACGCCTGCAGGCCATGACGGAACATCTAAGGGCCTGCAGCGCCCAATGGGACCAGTCCGAGATCAACCTCGAGGGCCTGTCAGTGGAGGATGCGTACGTGCTGGGGCGCCAGGTGGAGCGGGTCCGCGCCTCCAGCGTGACGGAACGGGGACGATTCGTCGCCCTGTGGCCCGACAGGCTGGACGAATTGCGTCGTCTGCTGACCAAAGCAAAGAAATCCACATGACCGGCGTATTCGTCGTGTTCGAGGGCGGCGACGGCGTGGGCAAGTCCACGCAGGTGGAACTGTTGGCCACGTTCCTCACTGCGTCCGGCATCGAGCATGTCGTCACCCGGCAACCCGGTGGGACTTCCCTCGGAACCAAGCTGCGTCCTCTGATCCTGGACCATGGACATGGCGACGTCGCCCCGCGCGCCGAGGCCCTGATGTACGCCGCGGACAAAGCGCAACACATGTATGAAGTGGTGGTGCCGGCCCTGGACCGTGGCGCGGTGGTGGTCAGCGACAGGTATGTCGATTCGATGATCGCGTACCAGGGTGCTGGCCGTTCGCTGGCACTCGACGAGGTGGCGCTGGTGGCACGGTGGGCCACCGAGGATCTTCGTCCGGATCTTACAGTTTTGCTGGACGCAGACCCGGCTGAAGCGCTCCAGCGCATTGGCACAAAGGACCGGTTGGAGGAGGCAGGACTCGAGTTCCACAGCAGGGCACGGGAACACCTTCTCCATCTTGCGGAAAAGAACCCCGAGAGCTACCTCGTGCTCGAAGCCCAGCGCCCACGGGACGAACTCGCGCGTGCGATTTCGTCCCGCGTCATGGCGCTGGTCGGGCGCTGACCGCGTAGGCATCGAAACACAGTGTCGGTGGCGACTGGCAGGATGACCGTTGTGACCCAAGGTGTGTGGGATGAACTCGTCGGCCAGCGGAAGGCTGTCGCGGTGCTGGAGCGCGCCGTCAATGGTGGCAGACATGCAATGTCCCATTCCTGGCTCTTCGTCGGGCCGCCGGGATCAGGGCGGAGCAACGCCGCCCGTGCGTTTGCTGCGGCATTGCAGTGCCCCTCGGGCGGATGCGGCCAGTGCAACCAATGCCGCACGTCCCTGTCCGGAGCCCATCCAGACGTGACGCTGCTGCGCACCGAGCAACTCTCCATAGGCGTGGATGAGGTGCGTGCCCTCGTGGGCCGCGCCAATATGTCGCCTGTGGGAGGCCGTTTCCAGGTGGTGGTGGTCGAGGATGCGGACCGGATCACCGAACGCGGGGCCGATGCCCTGCTGAAGTCGCTGGAGGAACCGGCACCAAAGACGGTCTGGCTGCTGTGCGCGCCCAGTGCTGACGACGTGATCGTCACCATTCGCTCCCGCTGTCGCGAGCTCCGGTTGGTCACCCCGGACGATGACGCCGTCACCCAACTCCTCATCCAGCGCGACGGAATCTCGCCGGCCCTGGCGGCCCACAGCGCCCGGGTTGCGCAGGGGCACATCGGACGCGCTCGCATGCTTGCGCGCTCAGATGCTGCCCGCATCCGCCGTCGGGAAGTGCTCACTCTCCCATCGCGGCTCAAGACACTCACTGATGCTCTGACCGCCGCCGAGAATCTTGTGAAGTCCAGCGCAGAGGAGGCCACGCAGGCCACTCAGGACATGGACGCCAAAGAGTTGGCCGAGCTGCAGCAGGCTCTGGGCGTCGGTACGCGCGGAGCCAAGCCCCGAAATGCCCAGGCTGCCATCCGTGACATGGAGGACCAGCAGAAAATGCGCGCCAAGCGCATGCAACGCGACTCGCTGGACAGGGTCCTGACCGAACTGACCGGGTACTTCCGCGACGTGCTCGCTGCCCAGAGCTCTCCGAACACCCCACTCATCAACCAGGACATGGCTGACGAGATCCAGCCGTTGGCCAACCGTTCCACCGGAGAGCAGACCATCCGTGCAATGGATGCCATCCTCGCGGCACGCACTGCGCTGGAGGGCAATGTGGCGCCGCTGCTGGCCATGGAAGCACTGATGGTGGGCATCGCACAGGCTTGTCGAAGTTGAGGCGAGAAGACTCTCTCCTGCGCGGCGTCTCCACAATTGCCCCCTGTGATGGAAAGATGTGGGACAGCAATCCAGCAGGAGGAGTTTTTCCCATGACATCAGGAGCCAACGGCGAGTGGGTGCGTCAAGGGACGCCCCGTGACGACAATGCGGACTGGAACGAGGAGCAGAGCGAGTACGGCACTGCGCTGAGTCCCACGGAATGGGATGACTACTCGAGCGAGCAGTCCGTGCCCGTCGCCGCCCCGCGCGCCCAGGTGCCGGAGGGCAGCCCCGCGGACGACTCTCCCAGTTCCCCGATGGAGCGGAACCCCGAGCCAGTACCCGGCCAGGAGCCGGACTCCGAAGGGGAGTACCGCTCGGACGAGACCGGCGAAGGCACCGAGGCTGACCCCATTGGGGACGCCGATGAGAGCGGCATCGATCCACTTCGAGTAGCTCCGCCTGGGCAACCCGCCACGACGGCTTTCGTTCCGGAGAATGATGCGCCTGTGACGCAGGGATCTCCCGTCGAAAATGAGACCGTGCAGACAACACGTCCACGCCCCGTGGTGCCCGATGGGCATGCTTCCGAAGCCATTGATGAAGACGATGACGACCCCATGGACGCAGCCGAGTACCTCGCAGTCGATCCCGTTCCTGCCCCGGTGGGGACCTTTGAGGATGAGCCCATGGCAGGCGCTTCGAGCCCGGGTTCACCCGCTCGTGACATGTCTTCCCACGGTGAAGATCCTGCGAACGCGTCGGACTTGCCCCTGGAGGATGCTGACGCGTTGGCGAGCGACGACACGGACGAGCAGCAGCCTTACGACGACGATGAAATGGAAGCCACCCAGGCTGTTCCAGTGACCGTCGTTGCTGCCGATCCTTCGACAACTGGCACCGTTCCGGACGGCCTCTATCGGGGCGACGGGGCGGAGCCCACCGCTGTTATTGCCGAAGGCACGTACCCGGACGTGGATGTGGAGGAGGAGCGGATGCAGGCTCGTCTCGACGCAGAGCGCACGGCCCGCGAACAGCGTCTCGGCGCCGTCGCGACATCGTCGGAGAACGCCACCCGGGATGACTCCGGACCCGCGCGCGTCACCACGGACAGGTTCTTTCCAAGTTTCTCCCTCTTCGTGCTGCGACTCGTCACCGCGAGCATCCTGGGTCTCACCAGCTGGCAGATTCTCGGCAGCGGCGTGGATGCGACAGCCAACTACCTGGCTGGCTTCCCACTGATCCCGGAGCCCCGACTGATGGCCTGGATCCTCGGCTTCACACTCGGAGCCCTGGCCTTGCTCCTTGTCATTGGCCTGCTTCAGCGACTCGTCGGATTTCTACTTCTGGTCGTTGCCGTGGCCTCGCTCACGTTCATCCGCTGGGGCAATTTCTCCATCTTCGACGCCAACACCGCAGGCTTCATTGGTGACAAGGACCTGCTGCTGGCGGCCATCGGTCTCCTGCTCCTCGGCATGGGTGGCGGCAGGTGGGGCATCGACGGTGCATTCCGCGCCTCACGCGCGGCTTCCAAGGCTGAGCGCGAGGGCTGACCCCCGCCGGCGGGGTCGTATGTAGACGGACTTCTGCCTTGGAGCCGTTGTGTAGCGTTCGAATTCAGACGGACGCGAGGAAGGCTTTCGATGGGCAAGAACTGGGTGGGCTGGACCCAAGGCGTGGTGGTGGTGCTCGTCGTTGCCCTGGTGGCGTCGTTCTTCTTCCTGGGCATGGCTGGTGGGCCCATCCCGGAACCCCCGGCACCCTCCCGGGAACCCTCGGTGCAGACGCCACCTGCGGTTGACCCGTCCAAGGCGCAACCGGGCGTGCCGCTGGTTCCCGTGGAGGACCACGAAGTGTGGGACCTCGGTGAGAACCTGAACGAGGATCGTCAACTGGACGTGACGGCTGATGAGGGAGAGATTGAGCTGCCCGAAGCGCTGGGCACGGATCTTTCCCCGTACTGGGACCAGACGGTGGACTGGCAGCCATGCGATGAGGAGCTGTGCGCCCAGATACTGGCGCCCCTGGACTGGGAAGAACCCGGCAAGGCCGCCGTCGAGATCGCGATGCGCAAGGTGCCGTCAGCGGAGCCCACACGCGGACCATTGTTCGTGAACCCCGGTGGCCCCGGATTCGGTGGCCAAAGCTTCGCCACAAACCTTGGTGCGGATGCCTGGGAGGGCTACGACATCGTGGGATGGGATCCTCGGGGTACAGGGGAGTCCACAGCTGTCGAATGCGGGACCACGGAGCAAACTGACGAAGTCTTTGAGCTCGACGGCTCCCCGGATGACGCCGCGGAGCGGGCAGCGCTCGAGAAGGGTTGGGCAGAATTTGCGCGTCAGTGCCGGGAGAATTCGGGCGTCCTGTTGGATCACATCACGACCATCGAGAACGTGCGTGACCTGGACCTCCTGAGGCACCTGCTCGGAGCGGAGAAGCTCAACTATGTGGGTGTTTCCTACGGCACCTACGTGGGAGCTGTCTACGCTGAGCTGTTCCCGGATCGAGCCGGGCGGCTGGTGTTGGACTCCGCCGTCGACATCACCGACGACGAGGAGTCTGCCGCACAGTCCGAGGGTTTTGAATTGGCGCTGCGCAACTACGCCGAGTGGTGTGCGGACAACGAGAAGTGCATCCTTGGCGACTCTGTCGACGAGGTGGTGGACGGCATAGCCGATTTCCTCGCAGGACTGGACTCCGAGCCCATCGAGGTGGGGGACCGTGTCCTGACACAGGGCCTGGCCACCACCGGAGTCGCATTGTTCCTCTACTCGGATGAAGAGGCCTATCCCTCCCTCACCTACGTCATCAACGAAGCGATGCAGGGCGAGGGCAGCTA
>CBDTVQ010000072.1:0-8217 GCA_965364045.1 uncultured Tessaracoccus sp.
GCGGGACGAACTGTGGAGCCCAGTGCGCCCGGGGGGGCAGGGTCCGGACGGGGCGCCTTACACTGGCCACGTGAACACCTCAGACCAGCCAAGCGGCATTGGGCATCTTCGATGCTCCGACGGCGACCGCGATCTGGTGGCCGACGTCCTCGGGACGGCTTTCGCGAACGGTCGCATCACCTTCGAGGAGCACGATGAGCGCCTTACCAAGGCGTACGCGGCTCGCACATTTGGGGAACTCGACGTCCTCACCGCAGACCTCGTGACGCCGACGGCAGCCGCTCAGTCATTGACCGCGGACAACCGCCAGGTTCCGGAGCGTCGCTTCGCAGCCGCCACGCCCGCAGTGGGGCCAGTCCTGCGCGACTCCACCACCGTGATGTCGACGTTGCGGCCGGGCTCTCCCCTGCACGTCCCCGCCCGCACGAACCTTGTGGTCATCCTCGGAGAGGCGAGGATCGATCTCGTCAACGCCACCTTTGGGGGCAACACCGTCCAGATCAACCTCAACATCTTCTTGGGCGAAGTGAAGATCCGGATTCCCGAAGGTGTCCGGGTCGTCAGCTCCATCAACAAGATCATGGGCGAATACACCACCCGCAACATGCCTCAAGGCCCTGCCAGTGTGACCGTCGAACTCGGCGGCTCCGCAGTGATGGGCGAGGTCAAAGTGCTGGGCCCCGGCGGCCGCCCCGGCAAGTACGAGCGCTTCGTGCGCTGATGAAGAAGGACACCATGGAAGAACTGTTCCGCCCGCCCGCCGCCAAATGGCACGCATTGTCGCCGTCGTATCTCAAGCTGAAGCTGCTGATGATCGGCATCAACTGGGCCATCGTCGGGGCGATCATCATCGTGCCGCTCGTGCTGTTGGAGTTCACCTGGTGGTGGATTCCACTGATCGCATTCCTCGCCTTCTGGGCGTGGCGGTTCCTGCGCGCTCCCAGGGTCTTCCGCCGCTGGGGCTACGCCGAGACCGATGATGACGTCTATCTCACCCGCGGGCTGCTCTGGCGGGAACTGACGTGTGTGCCGTACGGCCGCATGCAGCTTGTCAACGTCTCATCCGGCCCCATCGAACGGGCGTTCGGACTGGCCAGTGTGGAATTGGTCACGTCCTCCACGTCGGGCACCATCACCATTCCGGGCCTCGCCCGGCCCGATGCCATCGCCATGCGTGACCGCCTCATCGAACGCGGCGAGCTCCTGCAGGCCGGCATCTGATGACGCACCCCCCCACCGATCCACCCAGGAAGATCGTGATCCGACGCACTGCCCCCACCGAGGCACGCGCAGGCCAACACGAGGCGCAGCGTCCTCCGCAGCCCTCCGGACCACGGTTCATCGCGCCGCTGTCGCAACAGATCCCCGAGCCCGAGGCACACATCCCCTTGCGCAAGGAAGTGGAGCGCCCCCACCCCCTGACGGGCATCGCCCGGAGCTGGATTGCCCTCTTCGGACTCGTGCTGGTGTTCGGCCGGGACGTGGCCGAGCGTGGACTTGGATCCATCGCCGAGATGAACCCCTTCCTGTGGGTCATCCTCGGACTGGTGCTCGCCGTGGTGCTGTTCAACCTCGCCTGGGGACTCATCGAGTGGCGCACCACAACGTTCGTGGCCGACGACGAGGAGTTCCGCATCGAACGCGACTTCCTCTCCCGTGACTCCAGCCGCATCGCCTACACCAAGATCCAGTCCGTGGACATCGAGCGATCCCTGCCGGCACGGCTGCTGGGGCTCTCCAGCGTCACCATCGACGTCGGCGGTGCGGGTGGCAAGAAACTCGAGTTCCTCGCCAAGCAGCGCGCGGAAGCCCTTCGGGACCAGTTGCTGGCCCGCATGAAACGCCAGGCGGAAGCCCCCATCGGCGCCGACGGGGAGCCCATGGAGCTTCCCCCCATCCCTGAGCTGCCACCCGCGCACACCGTCGTGAGCGTCAAGCCGGTCACGCTGTTCAAGGGCGTTTTCATCTCCGCTTTCCTCCCGTGGCTGGTGGGAGGGCTCGCCATCCTCGGCGTCATGGTCACCTTCGGCGAGGGCTTCACCTTCGCAGCGTTGGGCGGCGTCGTCTTCGGTCTCGGCGGCTACCTGTGGACCCAGATTGTCAACAACTGGCACTTCCACCTGGACAGGGTTCCGGACGGCCTCCACATGACCCGCGGGCTGTTCACCACAACCTCCCAGAGCCTCAAGGCTGACCGCATCCAGGCGGTCTCCATCCAGCAGGACTACCTCCAGCGCCTCACCGGGCTCTACCGCGTGCGGGTCACCGTGCTCGGTCTGGGCGGCGGCGACGGACAGACGAGCGGACTGGTTCTTCCGTATGGCACCCGCGATGACGTCACGCGCGTCCTCGCCGCCTTCTGGCCAGGCATTGACCTCGATGCCATCGAACTCCACGGCCAACCCAGTCGTGCCCGCTGGCTGACCCCCCTGGGCTTTCGCCGCCACCAGTGGGGCGTCGATGACCAGACCGTCGTCGCCCATCACGGCTGGCTCAGCCGCACCATCACCCTGGTGCCGCACCGCCGCATGCAGTCCATCGAAATCGCCCAGGGGCCGTGGCAGCGTCGGCTCCGCGTGGCACGTGTGTTCCTGCACACCACTGACGGCCCGGTCTCGATGAATCTCTACCATCTTGACGTCACCCAGGCGCGCCAGTTCTTCGACGAACAGCGACAACGCGCGCGCATCGCCCGCAACACCCCGGGCGAACCGGGCTACCTCTCCGCCCTGCCCGCACCATCCGTCGAGGGGCTCATTCCCGGGTCCTGAGACTTTTCGAGCCTGCGTCCAGCCCTGCGCATCGCTGCCGCTACGCTGTGCGTTCATGGGCATCATTCTGGGCATCGACGTTGGCGGTTCCGGCATCAAGGGGGCGCCCGTCGAACTGGAGACCGGCGAGTTCAGGGCCGATCGTTTCCGGATCCCGACGCCGGAGAAGTCCACGCCCAAGAATGTGGCCAAGGTGATTGGTGAAATCATCGAGCACTTCGCCGACGAACTCGGCGACGCCCCCGTCGGCCTCACGATTCCCGCCCCCGTCAAGCACGGCGTGGTCCCCTTCATCGCCAACCTCCACAAGTCGTGGGTGGGTGTGGAGGCCAAGAAGTTCTTTCAGGACGCACTGGGACGCAGCGTCACCCTCGTCAACGACGCCGACGCCGCCGGTCTCGCCGAGGTGCACTTCGGGGCGGCCAAGGGCCATCCCGGTCTCGTGATCCTGACCACGCTGGGCACGGGTATCGGCTCCGCCATGATCCACCGCGGCGTATTGATCCCCAACGCCGAACTCGGTCACCTGGAGATTGACGGCTTTGACGCGGAGAAGCGCGCCGCGTCGTCGGTCAAGGAGAAGGAGGGCCTGTCCTACCAGGACTGGGCCATCCGCCTGCAGCGCTACTACAGCCACGTGGAGATGCTGTTCTCCCCGGACCTGTTCGTCGTGGGTGGTGGTGTCTCCAAAGACTCCGACCAGTTCCTGCACTACCTGGATCTGCGCACACCGATCGTTCCCGCCACCATGCGCAACAGGGCGGGCATCGTCGGGGCAGCGCTGGCGGCCCGCGACGCCATCGAGCACCCGGACCCGCTGGATCCGGTGGTCAACCCGATGGCCAACGCCCCGGTCGTCTGAGCCAGGGTCCATCTGCGCCGCTCTCAGGTGCTGCGGTGATCGACCATCTGGCCGAGAAGCTTCTGGACCCCCACCCCCGCCATGGCCACCAGCCCGAGGGCAAACATCAGCAGCCCCACATTGGTCGCGACAATCATCCAGACGGGGGCGAAACCTGGTTCCAGGCCCTTGTCTTCAGCCAGCCGGTATTGCACCCCGGAGATCACCGTCAGGACAATCGCGACAATCAGCCCGACTCCCGCAGCGATCGCACCACCGAGAAAGAACTTCCTGGTCACTGCTGACTCTCCTTCGTCATTGGCTGCACGGGACACCTCGGCCGCAGTCCATCAGCAACGTCAGCTGAGCATTGAGCACTCGGCCCGACACCACTCAGGGGCCGATGCGCGATGTGGCTCACATGCGCTCGGGCGCGTCGATTCCCAGGAGGTCAAGGCCCTTGCTGATGACGGACCTCGTGGCTGCACACAGAGCCAGGCGCGAGGAACGGACCTCGCCCTCGGACTTCAGCACGGGGCACGCCTCGTAGAACGTGGCGAGCGCGCCGGCCACGTCGTAGAGGTAGCCGCACAGCTTGTGCGGCGCCAACGACTCGGAGACCTCGTCCACCACCTCACCGAAACGGCTCAGCAGCAGCGCGAGATGTTGTTCCGCAGGCTCCTGCAGCACTGCGACGGCTCCGAAGTGGATGTCCTCAGCCTCCGCCCTGCGCAGGATCTGGCACATCCGGGCGTGGGCGTACTGCAGGTACGGGCCGGTGTCGCCGGTGGTCTGCACCATGCGCTCGGCGTCGAAGGTGTAGTCCTTCTGCAGGCTGCTGGACAGGTCCGCGTACTTGATGGCGGCCAGCGCGATGTTCGGCGCGGCTTCGGCCTCCGCCTCGTCGAGCAGCACGTTCAGGGACACGGCCGTGCCCTCGCGCGTGGAGAACTTCTTGCCGTCGGCCCCGAGCACCTGACCGAAGCCGACGTGCTGGGTGGCGACATCGTCCGGGAGGTAGCCTGCCGACCTCGCGACGGCGAAGACCTGCTCGAAGTGGAATGTCTGGGGGGCGCCCACAACGTAGATGATGCGATCAGCCGACAGGTCATTGACGCGGTGCCGGATGGCGGCGAGGTCCGTCGTGGCGTAGCCGTAGCCACCACGCTGGTTGCGGATGATCGCGGGCGAGTTGAAGCCGGGCACGAAGGCCACGAGCGCGCCGTCGTCCACCACTGCGATGCCTCGGGACTCGAGGTCCTCACAGACGGCCGGCAGATCGGCGTTGTAGGTGGACTCCCCGGCGAGATCGTCGTCGGTGAGCAGCACGTTCATGCGGGCGTAGGTGGCGTTGAAGCCGGCCAGGGAGACGTCGATCAGCTGCTGCCAGATGTGCAACGTTTCGGGGTCTCCGGCTTGGAGCTTGACCACACGGTCGCGAGAACGTGTCGCGAACTCCTCGTCGGCCTTCAGGTGGTTGTTGGCGCGCTGGTACAGCGCTTCGGCTGAGGCCAGGTCCAGCGTGCTGGGGTCAAGGTTCTCAATGAGGATCTGCTCCACGAGCATGCCGAACTGACGTCCCCAGTCGCCGATGTGGTTCTGGGCGATGACGGTGTGGCCCAACGCACGCAGGACCCGGTTCAGGCAGTCACCGATGATGGTGGAGCGCAGGTGCCCCACGTGCATCTGCTTGGCCACGTTGGGCGCCGAGTAGTCGATGACCACCCGCTGCGGGTACGCACTCATGTTCAAACCGCCGTGGGGGTCCTCCAGGATGGCACTGGCGGCCGCGGCGAGAACCTCGGAGCGGATGCGGAAGTTGATGAAGCCCGGGCCGGCGATCTCCAGCGGTTCGCACAGCTCGGACACGTCCAGCTGATCGATGATGCGGGCGGCCACGTCGCGGGGCGGGCGGCCCTCCTGCTTCGCCAGCCGCAGCGCGACGTTGGACTGGAAGTGACCGAACTGTGGCTTGGTGGCCGGACGCATCTCCGGATCGACACCGGTAACGGCGCGGACATGGGCATCAAGAAGGGCTTCCAACGATTGCATGTCTGGCATTGTCCCACGCAGCGTCACCGGGTGCCCAACGCGGCGGTTGCCCCGGTCCTTGACCCCACGGTGTTGAATGGGGCCACAACTCGCAATCCGCAGGAGGCACGCATGACCAGCGCACCGCTGAAGAAGCTGAATGACGGCACACAGATCCCGCAACTCGGACTGGGTGTCTTCCAGATGGACGACGACGAGGCCCACCGGGCGACGCTCGCCGCCTTCGAGGCGGGATACCGTCACGTCGACACTGCGGCCATCTACCGCAACGAGGTGGGGGTTGGCCGGGCCATCGCCGAGTCCGGTCTGCCCCGTGATGAGATCTTCGTCACCACGAAGCTGTGGAACAAGGCCCAGGGCGGGAACAAGTCCCGCGTCGCGATTTCTCGCAGCTTGGAGAAGCTGGGTCTGGACAGGGTGGACCTCTACCTCATTCACTGGCCGTGCCCCGCAACAGGCCTGTACGTCGAAACCTGGGAACAGCTGATCGACTTCCGCTCCGAGGGTCTGACCCGCAGCATCGGGGTCTCCAACTTCCTTCCGGAACACCTGGACACCATCCTCGACGAGACGGGCATCACCCCGGCGGTCAACCAGATCGAACTGCACCCCACGTTCCAGCCTGACGACCTCATCAACCACTGCTCCGATCTGGGCATCGCCGTTGCGAGCTGGAGCCCGCTCGGGGCTTCCGCGGATCTGGAGCATCCGGAAATCCTGTCCATTGCCAAAGCCACCGGGGCCACCCCCGCCCAGGTGATCATCCGGTGGCACCTCAACCGTGGATTTGTGACCATCCCGAAGTCCTCCAGGCCGGAGAGGATCGTCGCCAACTTCGCCGCGCTGGACGTCGTGCTGGATTCTGACCAGATGGAGGCCATCGACGGAGCAAGCGCAGACAACCGCATTGGCCCGGACCCCGCCACGTTGGAGGTCTGACTCCCACCCCGACCCGCGCAGGCCCGGCTGGACCTCATTCATACGTTGGGAGACCTGCCGGGCGTGTGTGCTCCCGCTACCCTGTGACCCATGCGCATCTCTGTGATCGGCTGCGGCTACCTCGGGGCAGTTCATGCGGCATGCATGGCCGAGATCGGCCACCATGTCGTGGGACTGGACATCGACGAGCGCAGGATTGATTCCCTGTCAGCCGGGCTGGCCCCGTTCCATGAGCCCGGCCTGCCTGAATTGCTGGCTCGCAACGTCGCCAGTGGGCGTCTCCGCTTCACCACGGACCCCTCGCTCATCTCGGACGCCGACCTCCATTTCATTGGCGTCGGCACACCCCAGCTGGCTGGCCATCTGGGCGCTGACATGAGCTATGTGAACGCGGCACTGGAGACGATCCTTGAGCATGCCGAGGACCGGGAGACAACCCCAGCGCTCGTCGTGGGCAAGTCGACCGTCCCCGTGGGAACCGCCCAGCGGCTACTCGATCGCATCACCGAGGCCGGCGGCAACGTCCTGCTCGCCTGGAATCCCGAGTTCCTCCGCGAGGGCCACGCCGTCGAGGACACCCTCCATCCGGACCGAATCGTCTACGGACTGCCGGAGGATCTGGAGGCAGGCGCCATCGCCAGGGCGTTGCTCGATGAGTGCTACGCGCCGCAGGTAGCGGCCCAGACCCCCGTCGTCGTCTCCAACTACCCGACGGCCGAACTCGTGAAGGTGGCCGCCAACTCGTTCCTGGCCACCAAAATCTCCTTCATCAACTCCATGGCTGAACTGTGCGACGCCACCGGCGGCGACGTCACCCGGCTCGCGGAGGCCATCGGGTACGACGACCGGATCGGATCCAAGTTCCTCCAGGCCGGCATCGGCTTCGGGGGCGGCTGCCTGCCCAAGGACATCCGTGCCTTCATGGCCCGCGCCGCTGAACTCGGAGTCGATGAGGCACTCACGTTCCTGCGCGAGGTGGACGCCATCAACCTGCGGCGACGTCACCACGCCGTCGCGCTGGCCAAGGAGGCCGTGGGGGGATCGCTGGAGGGCAAGAACGTCGCGGTGCTCGGCATCACCTTCAAGCCCGACACCGATGATCTCCGGGACTCCCCTGCGCTGGACATCGCGGATCGGATCCTCTCGAGCGGAGCCCACGTGGTGGTGGTTGATCCGGCGGCCGGCACGGAACTCAGACGGCGTCGCCCGGACCTGGATGTGGCAGACAGCGTCGAGGAGGCCGTGACCGGGGCCCACGTGGTGATGGTGCTGACGCCGTGGAAGGAATACGTTTCGCTGGATCCGGCGGAGTTGCTGCCGCTGGTCGCGTCGCCGGTCATCATTGATGGCCGCAACGTTCTGGACCCGCATCGCTGGGATGCCGCCGGCTGGACGTACCTGGGAATGGGACGACGCGTCTCCACCTGGTGAGCCCGCCCACCCACTGACTTCGGTTCGCAACCGGCACCGTTGCGCCCCTGCACGGGCATCGCAGGGCGAGTTCGGAACCGAAATCAGCGTCAGCAAGGACCGGGCCGTCGCGAAGGCCCGGGGAGTCACATGCCCGCAGCTCGCAGGAGGGTGTCGTCGAAGGGGTCCCGCTGGGGTGTGCGT
>CBDTVQ010000073.1:0-8190 GCA_965364045.1 uncultured Tessaracoccus sp.
CGCATCCAACCCATCGGCGATGATGTTACCGATACCGGTCTCAGTGAGAACCCGGCCGAATGCTCCACCTGCACCAGTGATCAGGATGATCGAGCAGACCGGAGCAAGGGCATCGTCAACCAGACCGGACAGCGCGCCGCCGATCTTCTCGCCCTTGCGAGGCAGGATGTACAACAGCAGCATCGCCATCAGAGCCGAGATGAGCAGCGCGATCGCGGTCGTACCGAGCAATCGCGAGACTTGGTAGACCGGGTTTCCCTCATCCACACTCCCGCTGGCCTTGAGCGTCGACATGAGGGTGTTGAAGCCAATCAGAATGAGCGGAAGCAGCAGTACCGTGATGACCGCCCAGAAGGCGGGACGCTTTTCCTGGGGAACATCGATTGGGTCACCCAGCAGCGACGGCACAGGCATGTTTGGGAAACGCTTGGCGATGACCAGAGCCAAGCGGTAGCCGACCAGGTAGAACGTCGGGATGGCGATGAGGATCGCGAGCATCGTGACAACACCGACGTCGGCGCCCATGAGTATGGCCGCCGCGGTGGGGCCGGGGTGCGGAGGCGTGATCCCGTGCATGACCAAGAAGGCGCCGATGGAGGGCAGTACATACATCATGAACGAGCCGCGAAGGCGACGGGCAACGGTGTAGATGATTGGCAGCATGACGATGAAGCCAGCGTCCAGAAAGATCGGGAATGCGTAGAAGAACGAGGCGATGCCAAGCGCCAGGGGCGCCTTCTTCTCGCCGAACTTGTCGAGCATCTTGTCGGCCAGTACCTGCGCTCCACCGGATACTTCGGTCAGGCGACCGAGCACAGCGCCGAATCCGACCAGTAGTGCCACGGTTCCGACGGTGCTGCTGAACCCGGCAATGATCACACCGACGACATCGCCGATGCCGATGCCTGCGGCGAGTGCGGTGGCGATGCTAATGATGATGAGGGCGAAGAATGCGTGCAGCTTGACTTTGATGATGAGAACGAGCAGGAGCGCGATGGCGACGACAGCGATGCCGATCAGCAATAAGGCGGGGCGCTCCGCAAGGACGATGGGATCCATGGGGTGTCTCTTCTTTGAGGGGGTCGGGATGAAACGGCGCCCAATCGGGGAATCGCCGCGGGCGGGGTGCGTCCCGGGTGGCCGACTGGAAAGTGGCCACCCGGGTGGCGACTACTTGCCGCGTGGCGCGGGGCCGAGGTCTGCCAGCAGTTCCGACATCCGGGCGTAGGCACGGTTGCGGTAGGCGATCACTGCGGCCTTCGTCTCGTCGTCGAAGTCGCCGGTGAGGCCCTTGCCGTTCTTGATGCCCTTGCGGTCGGCAGCAACGGATTCAGTCAGCAGCGACGGGGTGGCCAGGCGCTCGCCGTAGGCCTCCTCGAAGGTGTTGAAGCAGTTCGCGTACACGTCCAGACCAGCTTGGTCGGCGATCGCGAAAGGGCCGAAGAAGCCCAGGCGGAAACCGAAGGTCGTTCGCACGATGGTGTCGACGTCCTCGATGGTGGCGATGCCCTCCTCGACCACCGAGGTGGCCTCCTTCAGCAGGGCGTACTGCAGACGATTCAGTACCATCCCGGGAGTGTCGGCGACCTGGGCGCCTTGACGGCCGGCGCGGGCCAGAAGCTCCTTGACGGCGTCGATAGCCTCCTGGGTGGTGGCCTCGCCGGCAACGAGTTCCACGCCCGGGATGAAGGGGGCCGGGTTGGAGAAGTGGACTGTGAGGAACCGCTCAGGGTTCGACACGGCTGGGACCAGCACGCTCACCGGGATGGTGGAGGTGTTCGTGCCGATGATCGCGTCGGGACGGGCCGCGTCCGAGATGCGGGCCAGGACCTCTTTCTTGATCTCGGGCAATTCAAACACGCACTCCTCGATGAAATCGGCGTCGGCGACGGCTTCCTCCAATTCCATGCCAGCGCTCAAGTTCTTCATGATGATGTCGGCGCTGCCCGCGGGGAACAGACCCTGCTCCTCGAACTCGCGGGCTTCCTTTTCCAGGCGGACAAGCGAGGCGTTGGCGGTCTCGACGCTGACATCGGCGATGCGGACCTTCAATCCAGCCAGGGCGAATGACTGGGCGATACCGCCGCCCATGTAGCCAGCGCCGACGACGGTGACGGTGGAGATGGTGGACATGATGAGTGCTCCTTTTGCAGTGAAATGGTGATCAGTTGTGGGATGGATGTGGTGGCGGCGCGAGGCGACAACGCCGCCGCCTTGAGAGAGAGTCGGCCCAGATCGGGCCACTCAAAACCCCGTGGCAGTACTACTACGTTCGTAGGTCAGGCGTCGGCGCCAGCCAGGGCTGACTCCAGAATCTGCTGGATGTAGTCACGGTTCTCGGCGCAGACGCCGATGGAATCGCTGCCGTAGTGCTCGCAGCAGAACGGGCCGGTGTACCCGACTTCCAGCGCACGCCGGATGACGGCGCGGTAGTTGACGATGCCGTACTTCAACGGCGCCGGCGCGGAAGAGTACGAACCAGTCTGCGGGTCCTCGTCACGGGTGTAGTTCTTGATATGCCAGAAGTTCGAGTACGGCAGCACCTTCTCAAACATTTCCATGAAGGGAGGCATCGGGCGGTGCAGGCGAACAAGGTTACCCAGGTCCGGGTTGAGACCCACGGCTGCGTGGTTGACGTCCTTGACGAATGCGACCGCCTCATCCGGGGTTCCCACGTAAGTATCCTCGTACATCTCGAGGCTCAGTTGGAGGCCATTCTGTTCTGCATGGTGACCCAGTTCGCGGATGCGCTCGATCGCCAGCGGCCGCAACTCCGGGTCGTCCTCATGCCCATCGGCAAGCCAGAACCACAACGCCTTCTGCTGTGCCGGGGTGACAGCCTGCATGAAGCCCGTGTTGACGATCGTGGCACCAAATTCTGGCGCAAGATCGATGAGCCGGTGAGCCGTGGCGAGGTTCTCCTCGCCGTTCTTCAGATCCACCACACTGTTGCGAGTCATGGAAATGGAGGAGACGGCCAGTCCCTCATCAGCCAGCACCTGCTGGAACTCCTTCACCCGAGATTCGCTCATATTCCCGAGTGGGACCCACGCATCCGTGGGATCGATGTGGTCGAAGCCCAGCTCGCGAACTTGACGCAACTGCCCCGCCCACACAGACGCGGGTGCGTCCTTGATGTGACCGCCGTCCGGGGCCTTGTTACCGAACGGCAGCATGTTACAGGCGATCGGCCAATCCATAGATGTGTACATTACAACCTCCTTGTTGTCACGAGAGCAACCCATTCGTTACCTTCATTGGTACATATTGTCACTGTATGACACATCTGTCACACTAAGCAACAGCCACGTGACATGAATGATCGCGATTTGAGACAAGTCGTGTGAACCCGTCTCATCCGATGGCCACACCTGTTGTGGATAGTCTCGGCTCGCTGAGCACTTGGGCGCCGAACACGTCCCCCGGACTTCGCAGAGAACGGTAGTCCACGGCTCCCAGATGTCGCCCAAACTGTATGCCCGATCCGAGCGCGGCGGTTGGAACCACAGACAGGGCTGGATGGGTCAGCTCCGTTGGTGGAGAGGTCAGACGGGACCGAGCCCGTCATCCATGGAACCCGTTTCGTCGACGGGCTCGGTCCCACCAGCAACCACGACCTCGACGCCCAGTTGTCGAACCTGATCAACAAAGGGAGCCGGCGCGCCCACGTCCGTTATCACGTGCGTGAAGTCCTGGATCCTGCCCAACTGATAGATCGCCCTCATATTGATCTTGGTGCTGTCAAGAAGCAGCAGCCGCACTGGTGCTGCGGCGATCATCGCCCGTTTCACTTCCACGATGCGGGAGTCCTGGTGCAGAGTGGCGTTTCCCAAGACGGCAGAGCACGATGCAACGAGCACGTCAGCGCTGACGCTCGATATTGTCTGCTGGCACAAGATACCGAGGAATGCCTGATACCGGGCTACATAGTCGCCCCCCAACCCGATGAGTTGATGCCTTGTATTGGAGATCACGAAGTCCATGGTGGGCATACAATTTGTGATCACAGTGATCGGCTCGAGCGGGTTGACGACACGAAGCGCTGCCAGTGCGGTCGTCGACTCATCGAAGATCACTGCCTGTCCCACCTCGATGAATGGGACCGCAGCGCGACCGATCATCTCCTTGGCCTCCACAGCGGTGGTCAGGCGATACTGGAGGTCGCTCTCGAAGATACTTGATCGCATCGCGGTCGCCCCGCCACGGACTTTGCGCAGTACGCCCTCCGACTCCAGTGCATCGAGATCGCGATGCACCGTCATGCGGCTGACCCCAGTGATGCTCGCCAGATCATCAACTGTCACTGAACCTTCAACGAGGACCTTGTCGCGAATCAACTGGTGCCTGGACACCGCCGATCGGGGTAGCCCCTCACCATCTCGTCGAGGAGTCTTGCGTGCCATGTGGGTCCCTCCCTTTGGGCGGTTCAAGCTACCACAGCGTCGGAAGTCAATCCGAGGCTTAAGTGGTTCTTTGTTTGAATACCGGACGGACTGTGTTCCCAAATGTGACAAGCATGTTGTAGGCTCATCCCAACGTACCAACGATGATCACGTGCCACTACGGAGGAACTATGCCTCATTTGATGAACGACCCCGCCGACTTCGCCGACGAAGCACTGGCTGGTTTCGTGGCCGCCTATCCCCGGCAGATCCGAGCCGTTCATGGCGGCGTCGTCCGCCGCCGCCGCGCACCCCAGGGTGAGGTCGCCGTCGTCATTGGTGGTGGCAGTGGTCATTATCCTGCGTTCGCGGGATGGGTGGGTCCAGGGTTGGCGCATGGGGCTGCGTGTGGAAACATTTTCGCCTCTCCTGCGGCCTCGCAGGTGTATTCCGTGATTCGGGCGGCTGACCGTGGCGCTGGTGTCTTCGTCAGTTTCGGTAACTATGCAGGCGATGTGCTGCATTTCGGTCAGGCAGCCGACCGAGCACGTGCTGAAGGCGTTGACGTCCGCGTCTTGACCGTCACAGACGACATCGCCTCAGGTCCGGCGTCCGAGCCGGAACTTCGTCGTGGAATCGCGGGTGATCTTGCGGTCTTCAAAATCGCAGGGGCAGCCGCCGCCAAGGGAATGCCCCTGGATGAAGTGGAGCGCGTCGCAAGACTGGCGAACAGTCGGACCATCACACTGGGAATTGCCTTCGACGGGTGCACACTTCCGGGGGCTGAGGGGCCACTTTTCACCGTTCCGGAGAACCACATGAGCCTTGGCCTCGGCATTCATGGCGAGCCCGGCCTCGAGGATCGTCCGATGGCTCCAGCACGAGAGATTGCAGAGTTGTTGGTGAAACGGCTACTCGCTGAAGCACCCGCAGACGCCAAACGCATCACCGTGCTTTTCAACGGTTTGGGAACCGTGAAGTACGAAGAATTGTTCGTCGCCTACGGAACCGTGGACTCTCTCCTCCGGAAGGCTGATTACGAGATCGTGGAGCCGGTGGTTGGTGAGCAGTGCACTTCATTGGACATGGCGGGGGTCTCCCTCACGATTGTCTTCCTGGACGATGAACTGGAGAGCCTTTGGCTTGCACCCTGCAATACCCCTGCCTACCAATTCGGCTCAGTCGATGAACCGGCTGGAGCCGATGATGACTGGGATGGTTCGGACGATGATGTCGAAGTGCTCGATACCATCCCCCCTGCAACGGATGAGTCCCGGGCAACTGCCAAGCAGGTGGCGTTGCTGCTCGATTCCGTGCGTGCTGTGGTGGAGACCAACGAGACCCACCTTGGACAACTTGACGCGGTTGCGGGCGATGGCGATCACGGAATTGGAATGGTGAGAGGAGTGCGAGCAGCCTCTCAATCGGCATCAGAGCTGGTTGCGCAGGGTGCTGGGGCCATGAGTACTCTTTCCCGCGCTGCTGATGCTTGGTCCGAGCATGCAGGCGGCACCTCTGGGGCATTGTGGGGCGCCATTCTACGAGCAGTCGCAAGCCATCTCGACGATTCATCTGCACCCGACGCTGAGACGCTACGGCTCGCAGCCATCAGTGGGGTCAACGCTGTGCAGGAGCTCGGGAAAGCAGAGCCTGGCGACAAGACGATGGTCGATGCCATGGCACCTTTCGGCGCCTCCTTGGAGAAGGCTCAGATGTTCGATACCGCCATCTGGAGCGCTGCGGTTGCCGCCGCCCACGAGGGCGCAGAGAAGACGGCGAACATCGTGGCACGCCGTGGCCGTGCCCGCAACCATGCCGAAGCCAGCCTTGGAACCCCTGACCCCGGCGCCGTTTCCTTTGCACTCATCGTGGCATGTCTAGGTGAATCGGCAGCCACACTCGCCCGCCCGCCGGCTCGCAACGAGCACTAGGGTTTGCGGCCACGTCCGTCTCGAACCCGTCCAGTCCCCGGTCATCGCTGTGAACGAACCACCGCTCTCATGGAAGCCAAAGGTCCGTAGTCACGTTGATTGCGCCATACATCGCATCTCGGAAGGAAACCCCAAGTGTCCAACCTGCCATTGGCGTCCGACAAGCGCGCGCTCGTTGCTGTGAGCCTGAAAATGTACCTGACGGCAGCTGAGACGAAGCGGTGGGTACAAGACGTCCGCAGGATCGTTGAGGAATCGAAGACAGCGGCCACGGAGGTGGCGGTACTTCCGAGCTTCCCGATACTGGAGTCAACAGCCGCCATCTTGGGTGGGACAAGCGTCCGCTGGGGTGCTCAAGACATTGCCCCGAGCGCGGCCGGGGCGCAAACCGGTGAGGTGTCTGCCACCATGCTGCGGGAGCTTGGGTGTGTCTACGTTGAACTTGCCCACGCCGAGCGGCGCAGCATCTTCGGTGAGGATGATCTCATGATTCTGAACAAGCTGCGCCAAGTTCTCGAGGTCGGTCTTGTGCCCCTGTATTGCGTCGGTGAGGAGGAACAAGGCTCCCCAAACGACGCTGTTGAGCACTGCCTGCGTGAGCTCGGACCTGTCTTCGACCTCACACGCGGATATGCGCCCGGCCTGGTCGTTGCTTACGAGCCCCGCTGGGCGATCGGCGCCGACAAGCCTGCGCCAGCTGATCATGTCCGGCACGTGTGCACAGAAATCCGGAAGGCAGCGCCCGATGACAACGTTCGGGTCATCTATGGCGGTAGCGCCGGCCCTGGAACGTTCTCAGACCTTCAACCCGCAGCCGACGGCATCTTCCTCGGGCGCTTTGCCCATGATGTCGCGAACTTGGCTGCTGTTCTGCGCGAGGTTGACGATCAGAGGATCAATCGCTCTCGTCGTTGAAATCGGAACTCTCGAGGTGAACGAACCCCACCATGACTATCGCCCAGGACGCGGCGAACGAATTCAACAAGAGCTGGCAAATCGAACAGCTGATCCGCGCAACTCCTCATCCTTCGGCTATCCCGGGACAGGTAGTGAGCGGGGGCTGCTATTCCTGGGACAAGTGCAACTCTGAGTCTCTCGACACGGGATGCTTCAAATCCTTCATCCGAAGGGGACGGACTGCGAGCCCCGATCGTGCGGACCAACGGTTACGAAGAGCAATGGTCGGCTTACGGCTGCTCGTATGCGCTGATGGCATCCACTTTGGAGGCAGAAGCGGATTTCGGATCGAAGGTGTAATCCAGGAATTCCTTGGCCAGACGCAAGGCAAGTTGCTTCCCGATAACTCGCTCCCCCAAGGTCAGGACTTGAGCGTTGTTGGACAATACGAGTCGTTCCACCGAGTAAGAATCATGCGCGGTACTCGCTCGGATGCCCAGGACCTTGTTCGCAGCAATGGCCACACCCATCCCGGTGCCACACACAAAAATCCCACGATCTGCGACCCCTTCGCTGATGAGCCTTGCACCGGCAACAGCGACGTGGGGGTAGTCGATGTCCTCATCCGGCGTCACACCCACGTCGATGACCTCATCCACGCGAGGGTCCTCCTTCAATTGGGCCTTGATCGCTTCCTTGTACCCAACGCCAGCGCTGTCACCGGCAACCACCACGCGAAATCCCATGTCTTCTCCTCTTTAGCACTGCTTGTTAGTGGCAATGTTACATCAATCGCAGATGTTGTGAGACATAACATGTACGCGGACTTGGCGATCGTACGAACGCGTGGGCCGGACAGCGCCATCGGGTCGCGAGTATCCACCCTCGACCTCGATCAGATGCTCTACATCACACACCTTCATGCGGAGAGGGAGCAACCGAGCCGCGGTTGTCCCACAGGGTCGTCGTCGATTTCCCCG
>CBDTVQ010000074.1:0-8037 GCA_965364045.1 uncultured Tessaracoccus sp.
CCACGTGCAGCGTCTGGTCCGGGCCGTGCAACGCGGCCTGGGCGGCCTTGCGCAGCGCGGGATGGGATGAGACGGCGCGAGCGAAGACAGACTCGGCGATGGTGTTCAGGGGTGTGCCAAGGTTGAGCCCGCTCTGCACCGTCCAGGTGCCGGTGCCCTTCATGCCGGCAGCGTCGACGATGACGTCGACCAGGGGCTTGCCCGTGCGGGCGTCGGTCTTGCGCAGCACCTCGGAGGTGATTTCAATGAGGTAGGAGTCCAGGTCACCGGTGTTCCAGTTGGCGAAGGTATCGGCCATCTCCGTGTGGTCCAGGCCGAGTGCCTTCAGCAACTCGTAGGCCTCGCCGATCGCCTGGATGTCGGCGTACTCGATGCCGTTGTGCACCATCTTGACGAAGTGTCCGGCGCCGTCGGTGCCAATCCAGGTGCAGCAGGGCTCACCGTCGACGTGTGCCGAAATCTTCTCCAGGATGGGACCGAGTGCTTCATAGGACTCGCGTGATCCCCCGGGCATGATGGACGGACCCTCCAGGGCACCCACCTCGCCACCTGAAATACCGGCTCCGACGAAGTGGAGGCCCACCTCGCGCAGCTTGCGCTCCCTGCGGCGCGTGTCCTCGAACTGTGAGTTGCCGCCATCAACGACGATGTCCCCCTGCTCCAGGAGAGGGATGAGTGAATCGATGACTGCGTCGGTGCCGCGGCCGGCCTTCACCATGGAGATGATTCTGCGGGGCGTCTCCAGGGAGGCCACGAACTCCTCGAGTTCCACGGCTGGTCGGAAGTCGCCTTCGCCACCGTGCTCCGCCACCACGGCGTCGGTCTTGGCCGTCGTCCGGTTGTACAGCGCGACGCTGTAGCCGTTGCGGGCGAGGTTGCGTGCGAGATTGGATCCCATCACGGCCATGCCGATCACGCCGACGTCCGCTGAATTATGTGGGCTCATGGGGTACTCCTTGTGGGTGAAGGTGGTGCGGGATTCAACGCCCACACTATCGAAGTAGGGCGCGGCAGAGGTGCCGGGGTCCGGGCGGAGTTTGTGTCCGGTTCCTTGGACGATTGGGGGTACGTGGCGGAATCAACATTCGATGAGGATGTGAGCGTTCTCATGCGCGAATTGTCACGGTGGGGTAACGAACCGATCATTCTCGACGGGCGATTCAGTCGTAAATCCGCTTTTTCAGGACCCGGAAGCCGTTCTTTTTACTGGCTGGTCCTGCTTCCGCCATTTCGATCCTGATGGCGCTGGTCGCAGGCGTCCTGGCCATCTTCTATGCGCTGACCCAGTGGAAGGCGAGGGCTCCCGATCGACGAAGTTGTCGGTCGAGGGCCCTTGAACGGTGTGGGTGGTAGCCGCGCGGCTCAGATGGAGGAATCCTGGGCACCGGCGCCCGGAGGGGTGATCTCCTCGGAACCGTGCCGTCGCCCAAGAAAGGTGCCGACGACGATGTGCGTCGTGATGACCACCGCCAGCCACGCGCCTCCCAGCAGCCAGCCGGTCATCACATCAGTCAGCCAGTGGTGACCGAGGTAGACGCGTGACGCACCCATCGTGATGGCGTAGACGACCGCCAGGACGACGACCAGGATTCGAGCCCCGCGGGTCTCGAAGTGGCGGTAGAACAGGTACGCGATGATTCCGCCCACGACGACGGCGTTAAGGGCGTGTCCGCTCGGAAACGACGGCGAGGACTCGAAAGGTGCAATCGCGAACTCATAGGGGGGCCGGACTCTGTCAATGAAGTTCTTGCCCACGATCGTCACGGTGATTGATCCCAGGGCCGCTGCGAGCATGAGGGTGGCGGGCAGCCAGGATCGCCACACCCGGCACATGATGATCACCACGATGATCGCGATGATGGGGGACGCAATCGGCCCACCGATCTGGGTGTAGCCGCCGATCAGCATATTGAGCCAACCAGTTCGTGACGCCACCATGGCATCCAGCACGGGCTGATCCAGAAGCGCCAGATCGTTCTTCTCAGAGACTGCTTCGTAGATCTCGCTGGCACCCCAGGTGAACAGGCCCAGGACAACAGCTCCGATGACCGTCGGAACAAGGATGGCAAGGTGTGGCCTCACCGTCACCGGCACGTGTTCCTCGACCACCTCGATGGCCTCATCGGCCACCTTGCGTGCTCGGTTTCTCACTGGGTCAGTCTCTTCGGCCATGCATTCAGGGTAGGGGCAGGGGGAATCACACTCCATTACACCCGCCTGGGTGACGGAGCCGGTGCGCGCTCCGGCGACCGCACCCGCTGCGGCAGCTTCGGCGGATTCTGGCTTCGCTGCCGGATCCCGGAATAGCTGGATACCCTTCGGGCATTGGGTGAGACTTTCATGACCGGAGGGCGTTTCATGACGAACAACTCGGGCTGGCCGCAGGGCCAACCGCAACCCGGGCGTCCCGATGGGTGGCGGCCCGGTCAGGGACCTGGCCCCGGCCAAGGACCACAGCCCGGTCAGGCGCCATGGCGTGAACAACCACCAGGACCATGGCGGGGACAGGGTCCAGCACCTGGTCAGGGCCCGGTGCCGGCGCACCCCTGGACTCCGCACGGGCCGGCGGCGGAACCGCTCGGAGCGTGGAGCGCCGGCGGTGGCCCCCCGGCCGCTCCCGGTCCACCGGAGCGGCGCAGCCGATTGATCCTCGTGGTCGCTCTCGTCAGCATCCTGGTTCTGGCGGGTGCTGCAGCGGCAGCGTGGTTCCTCGTTGCCCGTCCCGGCAGCGCCACATCGTCCGGGGATGTGGTGACAGACATGAGGACCACCCCTGAGAAGGCATGGAGCTATCGATTCGCCCCGCAGGGGGACGAGGAGTGGATCGAGAAATGGCCCACGATCCTCGACCTGGGCGACGATCGTGTGGCAGTGCTTGCTGCGCTGGATTGGTACAACTATTCAGAGCAGGTCGATTCCGCCTGGTATGAGGGCTATGACGAGCACTACGACACCGGATATGCCGATGGTGTGCGCTACGGGGAGGCCTACCAGGCGTACTACGACGACGACACCTATCTGATCGAGTATCCGGACAGAGAAGACTTTTTCTCGCTTGAGGACCTGACCTACGACTCGATGGTCCTTTCCGATGAGTATGAGGCCTACCGGGGCTGGGTGGATGGATTCAGTGATGGGGAGGACGGATTGGCTGAGGGTGTGAACAGGGCCGAGCAACCTGCCCCTCCGCCGACTTTCGGCCACGTCTCCGTCATTGACCTCCAGACAGGTGAAGAGGTGTGGAACATCGGCCTGGAGAAGTTCGGTGTTGTGTCCCCGGAATGGGAAGCATCGCTGGTGGGCCCGTCCCCCGAGGGGCACCTCACCCTGGCCGTGGCCTCCCCACATGGCGAGGCCCTGACGGTGCTTCACGCACTCTCGCCGGCTGATGGTTCGGTGGTCTCCACCGTCGAGTTGACGGAGGTCGCGACCGCTGCGGTCAACCATGGCGAAACCACGTCCCCGCTGGTGATCGTTTCAGACGGCTCTGTGAGGAGGTTGGACACCGCGAATCTTGGTGGCGACCCCGTGTGGTCGGCCGTCGTGGATCCCAGCGAGGTGGGCACGTCCTCCTGGATGGAATCGGGGTACGTGGTGGTGTACTCACAGGAGACCACTCTGTGGTTCGACGCGGAGACCGGGTTGATACCGCCATGGTTCGCCGGTGCGGACGTATTCCTCGAGTACAAGGTTCTCGACGACGTGGTGCTCAGGCTCGATGAAAGTGGCGGTGGCTACTTCGTCGATGGATTGGGTCTCGATGGCGAAACCCTGTGGTCCGGGGACGCGGAAGTGTTTCTGAGCCGGTCAGGCAGCGGCGGGGAGGTGCTGCTGCGTGGAGAGGAGAATCAAAAATTTGGATTCGTCAACCTGATGCGTCTTGACCCGTTGACCGGTGAACCCATGTGGGACGGCGAATACCGCGGTGACGCAGGGTACGTGAGCGGGACTGTACCCGGCAGCATCCTGTTGGAGACGGGTGAGAGCACCGAGATCATTGACATCAGGACCGGTGAACGCCGGTACCGGTTGCGCGGTATTGCGGAATTGCTGGGAACCACGGTGGTCTACGGCAACGATGAGGACGAGTCGCGGCTACGAGCATGGGATGTCGACGAGGGAACAGAGCTCTGGAGCATGCGGCTCTCGGGATCCGAGGCTCTCTCCAGTGTCGGGGATCTGCTCGTCATTCGTGATTACGAGCGGCGCACGATCTCCCTGCTGCGGGAGGAATGAGGGCGACGAGAGAGGTTGTCGCTCCGGGGTGTCACACTCGGCCATCCGCTTGTGACAGTCCGTGCTCGTCCACGGCACCGGTGGGCTCACAGCTCACATGATCTTTGCGCCCGGTGAGGGGACCGCTCAAGAGTCGTTGCCAGATTGCGCGGAACCAACGAGCGTTTCGCAGGAGGCGGTGCGTCAGCGGCGGTGGGTGACGCGGCCCCGCCACATGGTCAGCTCCACCGGATCAGGGAGGTCACGACCGTGGTAGGGGTTGTTGCGGCTCAGCGAGGCTGAGGCATCCCTGTCCACTGCGGCACGACGGGTGGGATCCAGCAGCACGAGGTTGGCGGGTTCTCCGACGGCCAGTGGACGTCCCTGCCCGGCGGTGCGGCCGATGCGGGCGGGTGCGGCGCTCATCCGGTCGACGACGCCGGCCCAGTCGAGCCGGCCCGTGGAGACCATGGTTTCCATGACAACGGAAAGGGCCTGTTCGAGGCCGAGCATCCCGGGTTTGGCCTCGGCGAAGGCGTGATCCTTGTCGTGTGGCGCGTGGGGGGCATGGTCCGTGCCGACGATGTCGATGGTTCCGTCCGCCAGGGCAGCCCGAATAGCCTCGACGTGCTCGTCGGTGCGCAGCGGGGGATTGACCTTGTACACGGTGTCGTAGCCGATGACCTCTGAGGTGGTCAGGTACAGGTGGTGCGGTGTGGCCTCGGCCGTGACATCGATGCCCCGCGCCTTGGCCCAGCGGATGACGTCAACGCCCTCGGCGGTGGTGACGTGGCAGACGTGGAGCCGGGAGCCGGTGGCTTCCGCCAGTTGCGCGTCGCGGGCGATGATCACGGACTCGGCGACGGGCGGCCATCCGGCCAGCCCGAGCCGACCGGAGAGCTCGCCCTCATGGCAGCACGCGCCCGGGCCGGCGAGCCCGGCGTCCTGGGCATGCTGGGCGAGCACGCCGTCGAAGGGTTTGACCCACTCGAATGCGCGACGCATCAGGGCGGAATCCATCACGCACATGCCGTCGTCCGAGAACACCCGCACGCCTGCCCGGGACTGGTGCATCAACCCGAGCTCGGCCAGTTCCTTGCCGGCCAGACCCTTCGTGATGGCACCGATGGGCATCACCTGGACGTGCCCGGCAGCCCTTCCCAGGTCGGCGATGTGTTCGGCGTTCTCGGCGGTGTCCGTGACGGGTTGGGTGTTGGCCATGGCGTGGACACAGGTGAACCCACCGCGAGCAGCGGCCAGCGAACCGGACTCCACCGTCTCGGCATCTTCTCGGCCCGGCTCCCGCAGGTGTGTGTGAAGGTCCACCAGCCCGGGCAACGCCACCAGCCCGTCGGCGTCAATGATCTCGGCGCCATGTGGGCGTTCATCCACCAGCAGGCCGCCGGAGACGAAGAGGTCACGCCTGGTGCCATCCGCGAGTTTCGGGCCCGAGATGATGAAATCGGTCATGGGTCAAGTCCCTTTCGTGGGGGATCAGGCGGCGAGCAGGTGGTACAGGACACTCATACGAACGGCGACGCCGGCGGACACCTGGTCCAGCACGATGGATCGGGCGCTGTCAGCGGCGGCTGAGGAGATCTCCAGTCCGCGGTTCAGCGGGCCGGGGTGGGCGATGACGGCGTGGGGTTTGAGTTTCTGAAGACGCTGGGCGGTCAGGCCGTAGCGGATGGTGTACTCCCGCTCCGAGGGAAAAAATCCCCCGAACATGCGTTCTCGCTGCACACGCAGCATCATCACGACGTCAGCGTCCGGCAACACAGCGTCCAGGTCGTGGGAGACGTCGACGTTCCATGCACCGACGCCAGGGGGCAGCAGGGTGGGTGGTGCCACGAGCGTGACATGAGCGCCGAGCTGTGGGAGCAGCAAGGCATTGGAGCGAACCACTCGCGAGTGCAGGAGATCGCCGACGATCACGACCTCCTTGCCCTCCAGGGTGCCCAGATCATGGGAACGGAAGTTGCGAAGCATGGCGTGTGCGTCGAGCAGTGCCTGGGTGGGGTGCTCGTGCGTGCCGTCGCCAGCGTTGATCATGCTGGCATCCACCCAGCCCGCGGCCTGTGCCACGGAGCCGGATCCCGCGTGCCGCATCACGATGGCATCAATGCCCATCGCGTCCAGCGTGGTCAGGGTGTCCCTCATCGATTCGCCCTTGGAGGCTGACGAGCCCTTGGCGGCGACATTGATGGCGTCGGCGGAGAGCCATTTGGCGGCCAGTTCAAAGGATGAGCGGGTGCGCGTGGAGTCCTCGAAGAAGAGGTTGACGACGGTGCGGCCACGCAGCGTGGGCAACTTCTTCACGGGCCGCTGCTGCACTTCGTGCATCTCCTCGGCGGTGGCCAGGATGGCCTGGATGTCATTCAGGGACATGCCCTCGATGCCGAGAAGGTGTTTCACGGGGTGTTCGTCTCCGATTCGATGGTGACCTCGTCAACGCCGTCGAGTTCGGTCATGGAGACCTGCACCCGTTCGCTTCGGGCGGTGGGAAGGCTGCGGCCCACGATGTGGGCCTGAATGGGCAGTTCGCGGTGCCCGCGGTCCACGAGAACCACCAGCAGGATCTTGGCGGGACGGCCAATATCGGCCAGCGCGAGCAGTGAGGCCTGGACGGTTCGCCCGGAGAAGAGCACGTCGTCGACGAGCACGACGATCTTGTCGTCGATGGATCCGGGAAGTACGGTGCGGCCCACGGGTCGCAGTGGCTGGCTGCGGAGATCGTCGCGATACATCGTGATGTCCAGCTCACCGCTGGCCATCTCGACGCCCTCGGTCTCGCTGACGGCCCGGGCGATCCGCTGCGCCAACGGGACCCCCCGCGTCAGGATGCCGAGGATGACGAGATCCTTGGCGCCGCCGGTGAGCTCCAGCAGTTCATGACTCATCCTGGGCACTGCCCGAGCAATTTCGGAAGCACTCATCACTGACTTCATGTCGGTGGGTGTCTCGGTGTGGGGAGTCACGTCGCTGCTCAAGCGTCGATTTCGGTCTCGCTGCGCCTGGGCTGTGGCTCAATGGCGCGCTGTGCCTCTGCGTCGTTGTCCAGGGCTGCGTGCTCGCTCGTCGGCGCCTCGTCCGCGGTGAGTTCCCCGCGGAACCGACGGCCAAGTGCGGGTGTGAAGGCAATCAGCACGATCACCAGGCCGAAAGCTGTTGGCCCAATGAACAACAGGAACATCATGTGCATGACGGAGACATCCGGGGCCTCGGGCCAGCCGGGGAGGGTCTCAAGCGGAAGCATCCAGTTCATGGAACCCAAGGATACGGTCTGCGCCGGGCGTTTGTCGCGCCCGGCGCAGGCTGGTCACTCGGGACGGGCCGCGGCCCGGCTGCGCTCCTGGCAGAGCAGGGCCCTGCGTGCCTCGTCGAGTCTCTCCGAGATGGAGCGCTGGACCTGCTGGGTGGGCTCGTTGTCACGCAGCCAGGCCTCGTAGCGTTCCACGAGGTCAGTGCTGATCAGTGGGTCCGGGAACAGCCATCGCAGCACCGTGCCAATGGCCGCGTAGCCGCGCTCACCCCAGAGTCCTTCGCGACGGGAGATGGCACCCACCATGTCCAGGTACTCGTCCGCGTAGAGCGCCGTCACGTCCTCCTGTCCCAGGTGCCAGAACCCCATGGCGATGCTGCGGTGGGTCTCATTGGGAACCTCGGCGTCCAGTGTGGCGCGGCGCCAGGCCTCGGCCTTGTGCTCCGCGTCGGGCAGGCCCGCCTTCGCGCCGGCGGCACGCTCCGCACCGGCACTGGTGTTGTCACGTGCGAGTTCCTCATCGATCATCGATGCCTCGATGGCTCCAACGCGGGCGAGGG
>CBDTVQ010000075.1:0-7982 GCA_965364045.1 uncultured Tessaracoccus sp.
ACCAGGGCCAGGTCATCAACGAGGGCCGGGCCATGAGCAAGTCGCTCGGCAACGGCGTTGATCTGGGCAAGGTGATCGACGAGTACGGCGTTGATGCGGTGCGCCTGACGGTGGTGTTCGCCGGTCCACCGGAGGACGACATTGACTGGGCAACCATGTCTCCGGCATCTTCGCTGAAGTTCCTGCAACGTGCCTATCGGATCGCAGCAGATGTGACGAGCGCACCGGGTGCCGATCCCTCCACCGGTGATCCGGTGCTGAGGCGGGCCACCCACAAGGCAATCGCCGAGATCAGTCAGCTGGTGGAATCCGGGCGCTTCAACGTGGCCGTGGCCCGCACCATGGAACTGGTCAATGCGGCGCGCAAGGCGATCGACGGCAACGCCGGTGGGGGAGACCCCGCCGTACGAGAGGCAGCCGCCTTCGTGGCGCAATCGTTGAGTCTGGTGGCTCCCTACGTGGCCGAGGAGATGTGGGAGGCACTGGGCCTCCCTCCGTCGATCGCGAACAGCCAGTGGCCCACCTCCGATCCCGCATTGGTCGTGGAGGATTTGGTGATCATGGTGGTGCAGATCCAGGGCAAGGTCCGCGGCAAGATCGAGGTTCCTTCGGACATCGATGAGGAGCGGGCCCTTGAGCTGGCACTGGCTGACCCGAGCGTTCAACGTTCATTGGACGGCCGAGATGTGATCAAGGTGATCGCTCGCCTGCCCAAGATGCTGAGTCTGGTTCCCAGCAAGTAGGCATCTCAGTGTGACCTGAGCGGGCAGCCGCCGTCGGACTTCTGGCGGCGGCTTTTCCACACCTGCCAGTGAATCTGGCGACGTCACACTGCAGCCGCCCAAGGTGTGGGACATGAACCCCGCCGCGAAAGCCAGCTTCGACGACGAGCTGGCACGAGCCCGCCTGGCGTTCATCAGCGCGGGTCAGCCTGCGCTGGGCGCCCCCCGTCGTGCGGCCTCGGAGTCTGTTGATCAGCCATCAGCCGGGGAGAATGGGGGCTCAGGGCAGCCCAACTCCGGGTCGGTCACCGATGAGCAGCAGAAAGTACGAATCTTTGACCGATTCTCGTTGACCACCCGCCAGGCCGTGGCTGTTCTCGTGTTGCTGCTCTGCGGGGTCGTGGTGACCTTGACGGCTCTGAATAGGAGTTCCGCCTCGCAACTGCCCATTGAGACGACGCCGGTGGTGACGGTTTCACCTACAGCGGCGCTTTCGTCAGCCAGTCCATCCCCCACCACGGTGCGCGTCCACGTGCTCGGGGCAGTCGTCTCCCCGGGTGTGGTGACGGTACTGGAAGGAGCCATTGTGCAGGACGCAGTCCTGGCGGCCGGGGGTCTGCTCCCGGATGCGGACCCTGCTGAGCTGAATCTTGCCGCCCCTGTGGGTGACGGACAGCAAGTGATCGTGGGCACCACGGCGGCGCCGCGCGGTGACGTGGTGCAGCAGCCGGGCTTGGCGCCCTCCGGAGAGGATGGGGCACCCATCAATCTCAACACCGCCACCGTCGCCCAGCTGGAGGAACTCCCGGGTGTGGGTCCAGTGACGGCCGCAGCGATCGTGGCGTGGCGCGATGACAATGACGGCTTCAGTTCGGTGGCAGATCTGCAGGAGGTCACCGGTATCGGACCGAAGGGATTCGCGAAACTGGAGCCGCTGGTGACCGTGTGAAGCCCCAGGACTGGCGGCTTGTCCCCCTGGCAGTGGCAGCGTGGCTGGGGTCATGGCTGGGATCGGCGGGTCTCGCGCCCGGATGGGCACTTGTGACCAGCGCCAGTGCGGCACTCCTGGCTGTGGCTTTGTGGGCGGCCAGCCGGAAACGAACATGGATCGTGCTGGTGGTTGTGGTGCTCATCGTGGCAACGTCAGCAACTCATCTGCGTGCCAGCACGGTGAAAAACGCCGCTCCTGCGCAGCTCGCAGCGAAGGGGGCCGCAGCCACGGTAGTCGTGACCATGGTGGGAGATCCTTTCATTCGGGAGGGTCGCAGCCCACCTCTGGCGGTGGCTCGCGCCGAGCTGCGGGAGCTCCATGCGCGTGGGGCAACCTTCATCACACGGCAGCCGGTGGTGATCTTCGCGAGTGGGTCGCTGGCCGAGGAATTCGCAGATGCTGAGTCCGGCGGTGCCTACGAGGTCCGGGGCCTCCTGGCTCCCGCCGAGATGGCCTCTCCTGAATCCCTCATCATCCGGGCCCGGGCACTGTCGGAGCAGAAAAGGCCGCCCGGGCCCGTCGACAGGCTCGTGAACTCCTTGAGAGCAGGACTGCGTGACAGCACCGCGCTGTCGCCGCCTCTCCAGGCAGCCCTGGTGCCCTCATTGGTGGTCGGTGACACCGCCAGCATCACCGATGAGATGGACGAGCAGTTCAAGACAACCTCGCTGTCCCATCTGATGGCGGTGAGCGGCTCGAACCTGTCCCTAATGCTGGTGGTGCTCCTTGCCCTGGCGCGCGCCGTCGGGGTCAGGGGATGGTGGGTACGGGTGGTCGGCTTGTGTGGAGTGGCGCTCTTCGTGCTCGTGTGTCGGGGCGAGCCCTCGGTCGTGCGGGCTGCCGCCATGGGACTTGTGGCCGTTTCGGCCGTGGGGGTGGGCAGGGGACGACGCAGTGTGCGCAACCTTGCGCTGGCCGTGTTGTGTCTGATGCTTATTGACCCGTGGCTCGCACGCTCTTGGGGTTTCTCGCTGTCCGTGGCCGCATGCTCGGGCATCGCACTGTGGTCGCCCTCGTGGGTGGAAGCCATCTCAGCCTGGGCTCCGAGGTGGTTGGCCGAGGCGCTCGCCATTCCCCTGGCAGCGCAGTTGGCCACCCAACCACTGATCACCGCCCTTTCGGGGAAAATCTCAGTCATCGGGGTGTTGGCCAACGCGTTCGCTGGTCCCTTCGTGGGTCCCGCAACGGTCCTTGGACTGGCCGCCATGTGCACGGCCTTCCTGCCGCTGCTCCCCGTGCTGTTGGGTTGGTTGGCCGGCTGGTGTGTTCAACCCATCCTCTGGATCGCGCAGTGGGGTTCAGCCCTCCCGTCGGCTGCGCTGGAGTGGCCTGCCACCCCCGTCGGGATTGGCCTGTCGGCTCTGTGCTGCCTGGTCCTCGGATCACTCCTGATCCATGCCCTGCGCCGAAGGGTGCTGACGCTGCTGCTGGTGATCGTCCTGATGGGGGCCACCCTGGTGCGGCCGGTCGTCTGGGGATGGCCCGGGGACTGGCAGGCGGTGTTCTGTGATGTGGGACAGGGAGATGCCACGGTACTCAACGCAGGTGGAGGCATGGCCGTCCTTATTGATGCGGGCCCTGACGCCGAGGGCGTCGTGGAGTGCCTGTCCTCTCTTGGTGTCCGGGCCATTCCGCTGGTGGTGCTGACACATTTCCATGCCGATCACGTTGGAGGGCTGGCTGCTGTGCTGCGCAGGTACCAGCCGGAGATGATCGTGCTCAGCCCATTCGAGTCTCCGATACTGGGTGCAGCGGTGGTCAGGGGTTTGGCGGTAGAGGTGGACACCAGGGTGGTCACGGCCCAGCCGGGCGGGGTGATGGTGGTGGGGAATGTGTCCTGGACCACCGTTTCTGCCCTTTTCCCGGGAGGGATCATTGCTGAGGGCGAGGGTCAGAGCCAGGTGGAGAACGACTCGTCAGTGGTGGGGGTGGCCGAAGTTGACGGATTACGGCTTCTGATGCCCGGCGATGCGGAGCCACTGGGCCAGCGACGTGCACTGTCTGAAGCGAAGCGTCAAGATCTCAGTCTGAGCGCCCACATCCTGAAGTTGCCCCATCACGGTTCGGCCAGGCAGGAGCCCCTCTTCTTCGCAGCCACCGGGGCGGGCCTGGCGGTGGCGAGTGCTGGTCAGGACAACGATTACGGGCATCCATCTCGCACGGCTCTCGACCTCGCCGTCCAGGACGGCATGACCATCGCCCGGACGGACCTGGACGGGTCCATCGCGGTCAGCCTCGCCGATGGCCAACTCACTGTGCGCCGTACTGGATGATGATGAAGCGTCGCAGGCACGACCCGCCCGGGTTGGCGATCAGGCCATCCCTGCAGGCCGCGGTGCAAGGCCGGCTGCCCTGTACATGGCGTCGATGACCTCCATGTTGGCCACAGAATCGGTGGGCCCCGTGATGACACCGACGCCGTCGCGAATGGCCGCGACGAAAGCGGCCAGCTGGGCGGCATAGCTGGAGGGTTGCCGGGGAACCTCCTCGGTGACGATGCCGCTGTCAAGGCTCAAGGTGATGCGGTTACCGTTCTGCGGTTGGACGAAGTTCTCCACGTCAATGGTTCCCAGGGTGCCGGTGATGCGAGCTGACTGCTTCTCCCGTTGCTCCAGCAGCGAGCTTCGGATGGTGGAGCTGACCCCGCCACGGAATTGCAGTGTCGCCTCCAGCGCTTCATCCACCTCGCCACCCTCGACGACGCGGGCCGTCGCTGCGAGTACTACAGGTTCCGAGCCCATCAGGGTTCTCGCCAGATGGATGGGATAGCACCCCAGATCCATCGTTGCACCACCGCCAAGCGGTAGTTGGTACCGAATGTCGGTCCTGTCAGGCATCGTGATGTCGAACGTTGCATCGATGTTCGTGATCTCCCCGATGAGACCCATTGTCAGCATCTCCTGCAGCCGCAGCACCAGGGCGTGGTAGCGATAGTGGAAGGCCTCCATGAGCACCTGCCCGCTCGTTGCCGCAACCTGAGCAACTTGCCGGGCCTCGGAGGCGTTGGCCGCAAAGGGTTTCTCCACGAGCACGTGCTTCCCGGCCTCCAGCGCAGTAATGGCCCACCGTGCGTGGTGGGAGGCGGGCAGGGGGATGTAGATGGCATCCACGTCCGCGGAGTTGACGACGTCGTCGTAGCTGTCCATCACACTGGAGATGCCGTGCTCTTCTGCGAACTGCTCTGCGCGCCCGCGGTCACGCGCGGCCACTGCGACGAGTTGCACATCGTCGCGCTCTGACGCCGGCTCTATGAGGGCGCGTTGGGCAATGTTGGCTGCGCCAAGAATTCCGATTCTGAGGGGGTGCGGCATCAGGGTCCCTTTCGATGAGGCGGTGACCGTCCAACACTAGGGCAGCCGTGGCGCGCGTGTCACCGGCAGGTGGCAAGCTATGCCCTGTGAATGCCTTCGGATCTGCGCTGCTGGTCACCGGTGGTGAGCAACTCCTTGCCTCCCGAGCCGTGGAAGGGCGCCGTGACGCCGCCGCTCGGGAGCAGCCGGCTGCTGAGGTGAATCGGATCAATGCGCTCGAGCTCGGCACCTCCATGCTGTCTGAGGTTGTGGGCGGTTCTCTGTTCTCCAGCCACATCATTGCCATCATCGACGATGTGGGCGCCACACCGCCCGAGGTGGTGGATCAACTGGTGGTCGTCGCCAGGGATCCGGGGGAGGAGCTGTGTCTGATCCTTGTGCACGAGGGTGGCAACAAGGGCAAGGGGCTCATCGACAAGTTGAAGAAGGCCGGGATCGAGACGGAATCCGTTGCGGCCCTGAAAGCGTGGGAATTGCCAAAGTTCTGCGCGCGAGAGGCCAAGCGACTGAAGGTGGGTCTGGGGCAGGAGGCTGCCGACGCCCTCGTGGCAGCCGTGGGAACGGACCTTCGCACGATCACATCCGCCCTGTCCCAACTGGCTGATGATGCGGGCGGGGAGGAGATCGACGCCAAGTTCGTGACCCGCTATTTCGCGGGGCGAGCAGAGGTGACGTCCTTCGCCGTCGCCGATGCTGTTCTGGCGGGAAACACGGCACTCGCCATGGAGAGGCTGCGCTGGGCATTGAACTCCGGTGCCGCGCCCGTCCTGGTGACCAGTGCCATGGCGGGCGCCTTTCGGGGAATGGGCAAGTACCTCGACGCGCAGGGCAGCAGAACGAATGAGTACGACCTCGCCCGCCAGATCGGGGTGCCGTCCTTCAAGATGAAGAACTACTCAACAGCGTCCCGCAACTGGCAGCAGGCGGGCATCTCGTCGGCCATCAAACTGATCGCGCTCGCCGACGCCGACGTCAAGGGCGCCGCCACGAATGCCGACTATGCGCTGGAGAAAATGGTGCTGGGGATCCTGGCAAACCGTCGTCATTGACGGTCCATCGTCAGCACAGGAAGGCGGAACGCCAACCCAACTGTGGGACGCCCACGACAGCCCTGGCGCACTGGGCAGATCATCGGCGCGAAGTATTTTGGGTGGGCATTGCGGTGGAGCCGAGCGAGGCGGGTACGTCAAACAGCGCCCCAACCACCGAGAGTGTCAGGGCGCTGGAAGCGCTCAATGCTTGATCAGGCGTGGTGCATGATCAGACGAGGTGCTGAATCAGACGAGAGCAGCGGCAGTTGACGAGATCGCCGACTTGCGGTTCGCAGCCTGGTTGCTGTGAATGACGCCCTTGCTGACGGCGCGATCCAGGCTGCGGTTGGCAACCTGGGCCAGCTCCACAGCCTTCTCGTTGTTGCCATCGGCAACTGCGGTGCGGAACGCACGCACGTGGGTACGCAGCTCAGCCTTGACGGCCTTGTTGCGCTGACGCGCGATCTCGTTGGTCTTGTTCCGCTTCTTCTGGGACTTGATGTTCGCCACTTGGCAAGCCTCACTCGGTGCTGTTGTGAAAGGTTAAACGCGCACATTTACGCGACGCTCCAGACTACCTGAGCGCGGTTGCCGCGGCCAAATTGCGGAAGTCATCTGTGCGACCTTGGGGGGTCGTGTCCATCGATGGTGATCCGGGCCGGATGATTGCGGCTTACACGGCAGCTCGCTCTCAGCCAGTTGTGGCTGACTCTTCCCGCTCAACGTTTTCCACGACGCCGCTCGGACGTGAGACGATGGCTCGTCACCCACGAACCCCAAGGATATGTGAATGCCCCCACCGCGCCCAGGCAGGACTGATCCGGCGATCATCCGCAACTTCTGCATCATCGCGCACATCGACCACGGAAAGTCGACGCTCGCGGACCGGATGCTGCAGTTGACCGGCGTCGTCGATGGTCGGAGCATGCGTGCGCAGTATCTCGATCGTATGGACATCGAACGTGAACGCGGCATCACCATCAAGAGCCAGGCCGTGCGCATGCCGTGGACCGTGAATGACCAGATTCATGTGTTGAACATGATTGACACGCCGGGTCACGTGGACTTCACATACGAGGTGTCGCGATCCCTGGCTGCGTGTGAGGGAGCCCTGCTGCTCGTTGATGCTGCGCAGGGTATTGAGGCCCAGACGCTTGCGAACCTCTATCTGGCACTCGAAGCGGACCTGCAGATCATCCCGGTGCTCAACAAGATTGATCTCCCCGGTGCCCAACCCGAGAAGTACGCCGCCGAACTCGCCGGCATCATCGGTTGCGACCCGGGGGAGGTCCTCCTCGTATCGGCCAAGACGGGTATGGGTGTGCAGGCACTTCTCGATGAGATCGTGCGCCTGATCCCACCACCCGTTGGTGATCCAGCGGCGCCGGCTCGTGCCCTGATCTTCGATTCCGTCTACGACACCTACCGCGGAGTGGTCACCTACGTCCGCGTGATCGACGGCGAACTCAGCGGCCGTGAGCGTATCCTCATGATGTCCAGCAAGACAGAGCACGAGCTTCTCGAGGTGGGCGTGATCTCGCCGGAACCGGTGAAGTCCCCCTCCATCGGCGTTGGTGAGGTGGGGTACCTCATCACAGGGGTGAAGGACGTCCGCCAGTCCCGTGTCGGAGACACCATCACCGCTGCCCACAAGCCAGCCACGCAGGCATTGAGCGGATATCGGGACCCCAACCCGATGGTGTATTCCGGGCTGTACCCGATCGACGGCGACGAGTTCAACATGCTCCGCGAGGCACTGGAGAAGCTCCAGCTCAACGACGCCGCGCTCGTGTGGGAGCCCGAGACTTCAGGGGCACTGGGCTTCGGTTTTCGCATCGGTTTCCTGGGCCTGCTCCACATGGAGATCGTCCGCGAACGGCTGGAGCGCGAGTTCAACCTCTCGCTCATCTCCACCGCGCCCAACGTC
>CBDTVQ010000076.1:0-7963 GCA_965364045.1 uncultured Tessaracoccus sp.
GTGGGTGGGGAATGCGTAGCGCCGGCAAACGGTTGTCGGTCACCCGTTACCGTCCCGCGCCCTGGGGAATGCCGGAGAATCTCGTGTGCGCCAGCGGAGTGCTGACAGTGGCGGTGGGTCTGTGGCTGACGAGCCCTCTGGGATATCCCGACGCGCTCAACCCGCCACCATTCCCCCTGATCTGGCCCGCCCTGCCACTGCCAGCCCTGCTGATTCCGCTCCTGCTCGTGCTGCCTGCCGTGCTCACACCCCACCCCCAGCCTTCAGGAAGTCCGGCATGATCCACTTCGACGGCGTGTCCATCACGCAACCCGAAGCGGTGAAACCGATCATCTCGGATGCCACCTTCACCATCGCCGACGGTGACCTCTGCCTGGTGATGGGCCGCACCGGCACAGGAAAATCAACGCTGCTGGGCGCCATCAACGGCCTTGTACCCCACATCTCCGGAGCCACACTGGCCGGCGAGGTCACCGTCGCCGGCCGTTCCACGCGGACACATCGGCCGCGGGACCTGGCCGATGTCGTCGGCTGGGTGGGACAAAACCCCCTGGCCGGATTCGTCACCGACGTGGTGGAGGACGAGGTTGCCTACGGCATGGAGCAGCTCGGGCTGTCGCCGTCGGTCATGCGCAAACGCGTCGAGGAGACGCTGGACCTGATGGGGATTGCCGACCTGCGCCGTCGCTCCCTGCTGGAACTCTCGGGGGGACAGCAGCAGCGGGTCGCAATCGCTGCGGTCCTGGCCGCGCAGCCCCGGGTGCTGGTGCTCGACGAGCCCACCTCGGCCCTCGATCCGACTGCGGCGCAGGACGTCCTGGCCGCGATCACCACCCTGGTCCACGACGTCGGTCTCACCGTCGTCCTTGCAGAGCACCGCCTGGAGCGGGTGATGCAGGAGGCTGATACCGCGCTGTGGTTGCCCGGCGACGGCCGCGTTGTCACGGGACCAGCGGCGGATGTCCTGGCGATCGCGGACACCTCGCCCCCACTCGTCGAACTGGCCGATGCCATGGGATGGAACGAGGTTCCGCTCAGCGTCCGCGCAGCCCGACGACGGATCCGCGACCACGGGCCCCACGTCGCTCTCCCTCCTGCGCCAGAACTGCGTGAGGCACTGTCCTGGCGCGGCAATGGGGAGCCCGTCATCGCTGAGCTGAAGGGCCTCCGGGTCCGCTACGGCGAGGTCACGGCGGTGGCCGGCGTGGATCTGGAGTTGCACGCTGGCACCACCGTCGCACTCATGGGGCGCAACGGCTCCGGGAAATCCTCCCTGTTGTGGGCGCTGCAGGGTGCAGTTGCCAGTTCTGGTCAGGTGAGCGTGGACGGCAGGGATCCGCGGCGGGTGGGCGACGATGAGGCGCGCCGTCTCGTCAGTCTGGTCCCGCAAAGCCCGGCAGATCTGCTGTACCTGGCTGACGTCGACGCCGAATGTGCGCAGGCGGACAGGGAATCCGGTGTTTCTCCGGGGACTGCACGAGCGATGCTGCAGCTTCTCGGCGCCGATCTACCCGGCGACAGGAACCCCCGTGACCTCTCCGAGGGCCAACGTCTTGCCCTGGTCCTGGCGATCCAGCTGGCGGCCAGCCCGAGGGTTGTGTGCCTCGACGAGCCCACCCGCGGCATGGACTATGCGATGAAACACGAGCTCACGCGCATTATCGCCTCCCTGGTGGATGGGGGCGCATGCGTTGTGGTGTCCACCCATGACGTCGAGTTTGCGGCGCAGACCGCGGAGCGCACCATCGTCCTGGCCGAGGGCGAGGTGGTGGCCGACGGCACCACCCGGCAGGTGTGCAGTTCCTCGCCGAGCTTCGCTCCACAGGTCACCAAGGTGTTTCACCCTGCAGACGTCATGACTGTCGCAGAGATCACAGCAGCCCGGGTGAATACATGATGCTCGCTGCTCCACCGGCCAAGGGGATCATCCACCTCCTCCAGAGCTGTGCTGGCTTGATCGCCACCGCACCTACGCCGGGAATCCCAGCATGAGTACCCACTCCGCCGTTCCGGTACGTGCGCGGTCGACGACCGTACTTGTCCTCGCCGCACTGATCGGACTCGTCGCCTTCGTCTGGCCACTCTTCGTCACCCCGGGTGCCGCGCTGGACAACGCGAGCCAGGGTCCGCTGATCTTCGCCCTCCTGCTGCCCGTGGTCATCGTCATCGTGATCACCGAGCTGACGTCCGGCAGCATCTCGCCCAAGGCGCTGGCCATGCTGGGTGTGGTCTCCGCGCTGGGCACCCTCACCCGGCCGCTGGGGGCTGGCACCGCGGGCATCGAACTCGTCTTCTTCCTGCTGCTCATCGGCGGACGCGTTTTCGGGCCGGGCTTCGGTTTCCTTCTGGGCAACACCACGCTGCTCGTCTCCGCACTCGTGACAGGGGGCGTCGGCCCCTGGCTGCCGTACCAGATGCTGGCCGCCGGTTTCGTCGGGCTGGGCGCCGGTCTGCTTCCGAAGCTGGGTGGCTGGGCCGAGATCGGGCTGTTGTCGCTCTACTGCTTCGTGAGCGCCTTTGCCTACGGCTGGCTCATGGATCTGGCCTTCTGGCCGTTCGCCCTGGGCACAGGCACCGATGCCAGCTTCCTCGCCGGGGCGCCGCTGCTGGAGAACGTGAGGCGCTTCGTGGTCTTCAACGTGGCCACGTCCATGGGTTGGAACCTGATGCGTGCGATCGTCAACGTCGTCGCCATCGTTGTCATCGGCCCTGCCATGCTGCGCATCCTGCGCCGCGCCTCCCGTCGAGCGCATTTCGTCGCCTGACGGTCTCACCCTGCTGGGTTCGCGCCAACACCCCAGACCGACTCGACACGCTGCACTCACTGGCCGCCACGCCGTATACGACCTCGGTGACCAGTTGATGCCTCGTGTCCGGTCGTCCGAACGCGAGGAGTGCACCCCTTCAAACGCAACAACCCCCACGGAATCCGTGGGGGTTGTTGAAGCTGGCTGGGCCAGGATCAGCGCTTGCTGTACTGAGGAGCCTTACGGGCCTTCTTGAGGCCTGCCTTCTTGCGTTCCTTGATGCGGGCGTCGCGGGTCAGCATGCCGGCCTTCTTCAGGGCGGGACGGCTGGCCTCTTCGTCGATGGCGTTCAATGCACGCGCAACGCCGAGACGCAGGGCGCCGGCCTGGCCGGTCACGCCACCACCATGAATGCGGCAGATGACGTCGTAAGCATCCGCGACACCTGCGGTCACGAAAGGATCAGACACGGTCTGCTGGTGCACCTTGTTGGGGAAGTAATCCTCGAGCGAGCGGCCGTTGATGGACCACTTGCCGGATCCGGGAACCATGCGCACGCGGGCAATGGCTTCCTTGCGACGACCGGTGGCAGCACCGGGAGCAACCACTGCCTGGCGGGCCTGGGTGCCAACGGCTGCGGCCGGATTGGCGTCCGAGCGGTACGCGATTTCGCGGTCCTGCTCATCGGTGAAGGGCTTGAAATCTTCGACGGGGGTCTCGGCGACCGTTTCGTCGGTGGTTGTCTCAGTCATCTGTTGGCTCTCTCGACTCACTGTGCGATCTGGACGATCTGATATGCCTGCGGCTTCTGCGCGACGTGCGGGTGCTCGGGGCCACCGTAGACCTTGAGCTTGCTGATCAACTGGCGGCTGAGCTTGTTCTTCGGCAGCATGCCCCACACTGCGCGCTCAACAGCCTTGCGGGGATCCTTGTTGAGGAGGTCACCAATGGCGATCTCCTTGAGACCGCCCGGGCTACCGGAGTGCGAGTAACGCATCGAGTCGGTGCGCTTGTTGCCGCTGAGGGCAATCTTCGACGCGTTCACAACGACAACGAAGTCGCCACCATCAACGTGGGGAGCAAACGTGGGCTTGTGCTTTCCACGCAGCAGCGTGGCAACGTGGGTGGCGAGGCGACCGAGGATGATGTCTTCAGCATCAATCACGAGCCAGTTCCGGGCATTCTCGCCGGGCTTTGGGGTGTACGTGGACACGGACGCAGACCAACTTCCATTCGTTAAAACTCATCTGATGGTTGCACTCGAATCGTCGACTCGTGCAGGGCACGGCCAGCGAGCGCGCAACAGCTACATAGCTTATGTCGAGAAGTGCCCCTCGGTCAAAACGACGCAGGGGTCCATTCACTCACGACAGGACCGGTCGGGCATCCCCACCGAGAGCATCTTCCGTCCCACGGTCAGGGACATCATTGCAGGGTCACCCTCAGATGGAGTGCAGCGGCCTGTCATGCGGACGCAGTGAGTCGCGGTCGACGATGCGTTTGCCGAACGGGAAGCATGTGACGGGGATCATCTTGAGGTTCACGATGGCGTCGATGATGCCGATGATCGTCAACGACTGCGCCACCGCGGTGACCACATGGCCGATGGCAAGCCACCATCCACACAGCACGAACCAGAGCACGTTGCCGATACTGCTGCCCACGCCTGCGTTCGGTTTCAGCACGACGGCCTTGCCGTAGGGCCACAGAACGTAGCGGGCCATCCTGAAGGAGGCGATACCGAAGGGGATGGTCACGATGAAGATGCAGGCCAGGACGCCCGCCAGGAAGTACAGCATCGCCAGCCAGATCCCGCCGAAAACGAGCCAGATGACGTTGAGGATGGTGCGCACGCGTTGCCTCCGAAGTGATCAGGTCAAGGGAACCCACCATTGTAGACACGAGTGATTGCAACGGTCATCGCTAGGCTGTCGCAGTGGATCCACAACAATCACGCGTGCACCGCGAAATCCTCAGCTTCGTTCGTCGCAGCACCCGCATGAACGAGTCACAGCAGAGGGCATGGCGCCGATACTCATCAGAATTCGTGCTGCAGATCCCCACTGCCGAGTCCGCTTCGTCCATCGCCGAAGGTGCCCACGTCGATTGGGATGCCACCTTCGGTCGAAGCGCGCCCAGGATCGTGGAGATCGGCTCCGGCAATGGCGATTCCCTGGTCCCCATGGCTGCGGCCAGACCCGACACGGACTTCGTTGCCTTCGAGGTGTTCAAACCCTCCGTTGCTTCCACCCTCGGACGCATGGGGCGGGCCGGCATCACCAACGTTCGCATCGCCCTCGTGGACGGTGCCCAAGCGCTCGAAACACTGTTCGATGATGCGTCCGTGGACGAGCTGTGGACCTTCTTTGCCGACCCCTGGCACAAGACCCGACACCACAAGCGTCGCCTCGTCACCCCGGCCTTCGGCGACGTCGTCGCGGCAAAGCTCGCCCCCGGCGGACTGTGGCGCCTGGCCACCGATTGGGACGACTACGCACTGTGGCAGCGCGAAGCACTCGACGGCCACGGGAAGCTGGTCAACATCCATGACGGCTGGGCGCCGCGCTTCGAGGACCGCCCAGCCTCCAAATATGAGCGACGGGGTCTCGACGCCGGGCGCGAGATCCATGACCTCACCTACGAGCGCACCAGATGATGCGATGGCGGCTGGATCTCGCCTACGACGGCACCGACTTTCGCGGCTGGGCCACGCAACCCGGGCTGAGGACGGTGCAGGAGGTCCTTGAGTTCCACATCACCCGGGTACTGCGCCTCAAGACGCCCGCACGTCTCACCGTGGCAGGGCGCACGGATGCCGCCGTCCATGCGCGTGGACAGGTCTGCCATCTCGATGTGCCCTTCACTCCCGGTGACGGAAACCCCTCCCCCACCGAGTTGCAGCGACTCCTTCGCCGGGTTCTACCCAGCGACGTCGTCGTGAAGGCCGTCCGGCAGGCCCCCGAAGGTTTCGAGGCCCGTTTCTCCGCCATCTGGCGTCGATACTCCTACCGGATCATCGATTCCGAGCACATCCCTGATCCGCTGCAGCGCCGACACGTCGCCGCAGTGCGCCACCCGGTGGATGTTGACGTCCTCAACGCCGCCACCCCCAGCCTCACGGGATTGCGCGATTTTGCAGCCTTCTGCAAACCCCGTGACGGCGCCACCACCATTCGCGAACTCAGTGAACTGTCCGCCAGCCAGCGGCCCGACGGCGTGATCGAGATCCACCTGCTCGCCGACGCCTTCTGTCGCTCCATGGTCCGCTCCGTGGTGGGCGCCCTCGTGGCCGTGGGCGGTGGCCGGCGGGATCGTGACTGGCTGGATGCCGTGGCGCTGAGCCCACAACGACACCACCACATCCTCGTCATGCCCGGCCACGGCCTCACGCTCGAAGAGGTGGGCTATCCCACTGATGACGGACTCGCCGCCCGCGCACAACTCGCCCGCTCAAGACGCACCCTGGAGGAATCGTGAGCCACTACTTCACCAACGACGACGCGCCGCTCGTCACCCGCACCATCAGGGCGACGATCTTCGGTACCCAGCTCGAGCTCACCACTGCAGGAGGCGTGTTCTCCGGCAACCGTCTGGATCTGGGGACCAGCGTCCTGCTGCGCACCATCGAGCCTCCCCAATCGGGACACGTGCTGGATCTTGGGTGCGGCTACGGCCCCATCGCCGTCGGGCTGGCCACGGCCTCCCCCGGCATCACCCTGGACGCCGTCGACGTCAATGAGCGGGCACTGGAATTGACGCGACGCAACGCCGAGGACCTTGGCGTGTCCGCACAGGTGAACGCGGTCCTTCCCGACGATGTGGCAGCTCACGTCTGCTACGACGAGATCTGGTCCAACCCGCCCATCCGAATCGGCAAGGAGGCCCTTCACCAGTTGCTGCTGCGCTGGCTCCCCCGGCTCAAGGACGACGGCGTCGCCCACCTCGTGGTCAGCAAGAACCTGGGCGGGGATTCACTGGCTTCCTGGCTGACGGGTCAGGGGTGGCACACCAGCAAGGTGGCATCCGCCAAAGGGTTCCGCATTCTCGACGTTCGGCCGCCTGAGCAGGCGTCGACATAGGATGGAGGATGCAAGCGCGATCGCCCGCGCAGTGATCCACACGAGACAAGAGGAGAAGTCCTATGACCTACACCCTTCCCGATCTGGACTACGACTACGGAGCACTCGCTCCCCACATCGCCCCGGAGATCATGGAGCTGCACCACAGCAAGCACCATGCCGCCTACGTCAAGGGCGCCAATACTGCGCTCGAGCAGCTTGCCGAGGGTCGCGCCAGCGGCAACCTGGGCGCCGTGAACAAGCTGGAGAAGGACCTCGCCTTCCATCTCGGCGGTCACATCAACCACTCGGTGTTCTGGAAGAACATGTCACCCGAGGGCGGTGGCCAGCCTGAGGGTGACGTCGCGTCCGCGATTGAGGAATTCTTCGGCGGCTTCGAGGGCTTCCAGAAGCACTTCAACGCCGTCGCCAACGGTGTGCAGGGCTCCGGCTGGTCCATGCTCGTCTGGGACACCCTGGGTTCTCGCATGAACATCAACCAGCTCTTCGATCAGCAGGGCAACCTGCCTGCAGGCCAGATCCCGCTGCTGCAGCTCGACATGTGGGAGCACGCCTACTACCTGCAGTACAAGAACGTGAAGGGTGATTACGTCGACGCCTTCTGGAACGTCGTGAACTGGAGCGACGTGGCCGAGCGCCTCACCAAGGCGACTGCCGCCAGCAAGGCCCTTGCCTGATCAACGGCAACACATGACAACGGCCCCGGGAGCACCCCCGGGGCCGTTCTCTGCTTTCGCGTCCCGTGATGGAGCGTGATCGCGCTCACTTCCGGCCAGCACGCCGCAGACGCTCGATACCGCGCAGGGAGCGGTACGGCACGTCGGTCATCAGGTCCTCGTGCAGTGCCAGCATCTGCCGGATGGTGGACTGCCACGTGTACTTCTCGGCGCGGGCTCTCGCGCCCGCACGCAGCGCCGGCCCCAGCCGCGGCACCAAGGACTCGACGGCGTCCGCCAGTGAGGCGGGATCCGCAGCACCGTTGGCCCCTGCCGTCGCATCGACGAGCTCGCTGGCCCCTCCCCGGTTCGCCGTCACCACCGGGGTACCGCATGCCAGTGCCTCCAGCACGGCGAGACCGAACGTCTCCGCAGGGCACACCGACATCGAGACGTCCGCCGCCGCATATCGTTTGGCCAG
>CBDTVQ010000077.1:0-7952 GCA_965364045.1 uncultured Tessaracoccus sp.
AAGCTCGTCGAGGAAATCGGCGAGGGTCCGCACAAGGGTCAGACGGCCTGAACGTAAGCCCGCAACACGAGAACGGCCGTCCGGCTCAGCCGGACGGCCATTCTCGCCTTCTCCATCCGGTGAGGAGAACCTGACGACATGCTCCGCATCACCACGAATGGTGTGCTTCGAGTCGCCGGTTGGCGAGAGAGATCCCGTCGCTTTTGCCGGAGTTGGGTTGGTGCGTTATTCTTTTTCAGTTGCCCGCGGCGTTTGTCGCTGGGCCAAATCTGATCGAAACCTGACGCAGTGTGCGTCGGATCAAGCAACGAGGAGTTCCCAGTGGCCGCCGTATGTGATGTTTGCGCCAAGCGACCCGGCTTCGGTCACAACGTGCCCTGGTCGAAAAAGAAGACGAACCGTCGTTGGGACCCAAACATCCAGCGCGTCCGTGCGACCGTCGAGGGCACCGCGAAGCGACTCAACGTCTGTACCTCCTGCCTGAAGGCAGGCAAGGTCTCTCGCTGAGGCAGCTTTTCTACCAGACTTGAGTGACCCGTGGCTTGCCACGGGTCATTTTTGTGTCTTGGAGATCGCGCGGACAGGGAGTCGCCTGACTCGCGTGAATGACCCGCTCGCTCGACCGGCGCCACTGTCCGCGCAACCTCCTGTCCCACTTGTAGGCTGCTGGCCATGGCCACCTGGCGAACACCCATTCAGCGCGAACTGAACCTTCGATTGCGCGACGCAGTGGGGGAGAAAACCGCCGTTCAATTCGCGAAACTGGGTGTCAACACAGTGGGCGATCTCGTCCGCCACACCCCGCGTCGCTATCTCGCCGGCACCCAGATGAGCGACTTCGCATCTCTGCAGGTGGGTGATGAGGTGGCTGTGGTGGCCAAGGTGCAATCCACGCACATTCGCCAAGGCGCCCGGCAGCGCGTGGAGTCCCTGCTCACGGATGGTTCCGGGTACCTGACCGTGACGCTGTTCGCCCCCAAACCGTTCCACGCCACGTACTGGAAATCATTGTTGGAGGTGGGCTCCCGGGGCATCTTCATCGGCAAGGTGGGCGTTTTCAACAACTCCCTGCAGCTGACCCATCCGGACTTCGTCATGATCGACGGGCGGGGACGAGTGACGGGGAAGAAGGAAAAGGACAAGGAGAAGGGCGCAATGCAGCGCGCGGTCCAGCGCTCCACCCTGGTGGGGATGTATCCGGCCACGAGAGCGCTCCCCACCTGGATCATCGCCGAGACACTCGAGATGCTCCTGCCCTCCATCGTCTCCATGGGGGACACGCTGCCGCCCTGGGTGGTCGATCGGGCGGGTGTCCTGCCTCTTCCGCAGGCGCTCACCGAGGTGCATGAGCCCGTCGACATCGATCAGGCGGAGCGGGGCAGGGAGCGGCTCCGTTTCGATGAGGCCTTTGGCATGCAGTTGGCCATGGCGCAGCGACGACGCGCGCTGGCCCATCTGGTGGCCACGCCACGTCCGCGCATTGTGGGCGCTCTGCTGGACGAGTTCGACTCGCGGCTGCCCTTCGAGCTGACGAAGGGGCAGGTGGCCGTGGGGGAGACGGTGTTCAACGAGCTGGCGGAATCCCGGCCCATGCACAGGCTGCTGCAGGGAGAGGTGGGTTCCGGCAAGACCATCGTTGCGTTGCGTGCCATGCTGACGGTTGTCGACTCCGGTGGCCAGGCTGTTCTGCTGGCACCCACGGAGGTTCTGGCCAAACAACACCTCACGACCATCACGGGTCTCCTGGGAGATCTGGGCGATGGGCAGCGGCTGGGGGCCCATGAGAGCGCGACCGCCGTCACGCTCCTGACAGGCAGCATGCCGGCCGCGGCGAAGCGGGAGGCCATGAACCAGATCATGAGTGGCGATGCGGGCATTGTCATCGGCACGCATGCCCTGCTCTCTGATCCCGTCGACTTCTTCGATCTGGGCCTGGTGGTCATCGATGAGCAACACCGCTTCGGTGTCGAACAGCGCGCCGCGCTTGCCGCCAAGGCGGAACGTCAGCCGCACACGCTCGTGATGACGGCAACCCCCATCCCGCGTTCCGTGGCCATGACTGTGTTCGGGGACCTCGAGGTGTCCGAGCTTCGCGAGAGACCGGCCAAGCGTGCCCCGGTCAGGACCGTGTTCGTCGACACCTCCAGCAACCCGCACTGGGTGGAGCGCGCCTGGCAACGTATCCGGGAGGAGGTGGCGAAGGGCCGGCAGGCCTTCGTCGTGTGTCCGGCCATCAGCGCCAAGCAGACCGAGGGTGACGTCGATTCAGGCTTGGGCATGACAGCCGTCACGGAGCTCCTGCCACAGTTGGCTGAAGGGCCGCTGTCCGACCTTCGCCTGGGCATGGCTCACGGCAAACAGCCGGTGGCTGAAAGGGATGCCGCCATGGCCGATTTCGCCGCCGGACGCATCGACGTGCTCGTGTCCACCACGGTGATTGAGGTGGGCGTCGATGTTCCCAACGCGTCGGTGATGGTGGTGATGGATGCTGACCGCTTCGGCATCACCCAGCTGCACCAACTCCGGGGCCGGATTGGCCGTGGCGAGCACGAAGGCTTGTGTCTTCTGCTCGCGGCACCGGGGGAGGGGCAGGAGAACGCACAACTGCGCATCCAGGCGCTTGTGCTCAGCAACGACGGATTCGAGCTGGCGGAACGGGACATGGAATTGCGACGCGAAGGCGATGTCCTCGGCGCCGCCCAGTCCGGCAACTCGTCGCTGAAGCTGCTGCGCGTGACCGAGGATGCTGATCTCATCCGTGCCACCAAGATCCTTGCGGACGAGGTGTTGGCAGACCGTCGCGCAGCCGGTGATCCGTTGCTGGATGACCTCATGACACAGGCTGAGCTCGTCGCCGCCGGCGAGTGGCTCGAGAAGGGGTGATGTGACAGATGAGCGCCCGAATCTTCCTGGACAGGATCAACGCCATGGTGGAGAAGCTGACGCCGGGGTACTTCGCGCTCGTCATGGCCAGCGGCATCATCTCCCTGGGACTCAGGCTGGTAGGGGTCGAAGCATTGTCGACCGCGCTCTTCGTGGTGTCCGGGACGGCCTATGTGGTGCTGTGCGTCCTGAATGTCTGGCGGTTCGTTGCATTTCGTCACGCCATGGCATCAGACTTCACTGACCCCAAACGGGCGTTCGGGTTCTTCACCTTCGTGGCGGGCACCAACGTCCTTGGGGCACGGGCCGCGTCGGAGGGCTGGTACGGCGTGGCGTCCGTCATGCTGGCGGTCTCCGTGGTGGTGTGGATCGTTCTTGGCTACGTCATTCCGTGGAGTGCTGTGCTGGGGCAGGAGCGGCGCCCCGTGGTGGCACTGGCGAACGGAACGTGGTTCATCTGGGTGGTGGCGAGCCAGTCCGTGGCGGTCTCTGCTGCCACGCTGGAGGTGTGGGCGGACTCCGGCCGGCAGTACCTGGCCATCCTCGCGGTCTTCTCATGGTCGGTCGGCGTCTTCCTGTACGCCGCCACCGGCATGATCGTCACCCTGCGGATCATGCTCTACGAGCTGGACCCGGTTGAGTTCGACCCGCCGTACTGGGTCTCCATGGGGGCCGTCGCGATCACGGTGGTGGCTGGTGCACGCATCGTTGAGATGGATTCGGCCCCGATGGTGGACGCCACCCGCGGACTGGTGGCGGGCACCTCCGTGGTGTTCTGGGCCTTTGCCACATGGCTCATCCCCGTACTGGTGGCGGTGGGGTTCTGGCGCCACTGGATCAGGAAGGTGCCGCTGCGCTACGAAGCGACCCTGTGGAGCATGATCTTTCCGCTGGGCATGTACGCGGTGGCCGGGATCTACCTGGGCCGGGCAGATCAGCTGCCGGTGGTGGAGTGGATCGGGTCATGGTGGTTGTGGGTGGCTGTGGGGGCGTGGCTGATCGTCGCCGTCGCCATGGTGAGCAGCATGGCACGGGGCCTGAGGGGTGTGTCTGGCGTGGGCACTAGGGTCGAAGCATGAGTCGGATCATCGCCGGACGCGCCAGGGGACGCCCGTTGAACACACCCCGGGGCTCGTCGACACGACCCACCACCGATCGGGTCAAGGAGGCACTGTTCTCCTCCCTCTCTTCGTGGTTCGACAGCGCCGCGGAGCCACCCGAACACCAACTGGACGGCGTCGCCGTACTTGATCTCTTTGCCGGAAGTGGGGCACTCGGGCTTGAGGCGGCCAGCCGCGGTGCTGCGTCCGTGACCTGCGTCGATTCGCACACGGCCGGCGTCATCCGTGACAACGTCGCGAAGTTGCTGCTGAGTACGGTCACGGTGATTTCCCGGCGCGCCGAACAGGTGGTGGCGGAGGAGGGGCCCTCGTTCGACCTGGTGTTGGTGGACCCTCCCTACGACATGTCCAAGGATCGTGTGGATGAATTGCTGGAGACGCTCGTCGCGGGTGAACGCCTGACTGATCAGGCGCTCGTCGTCGTGGAGCGCTCCTCGCGCACCGCGGCTCCGGACTGGCCAGTGGAGTTCACCACCACCTGGGATCGTCGCTACGGTGAGACCACTCTCCACTTCGGGGCCACTGACCCACAGCCATCAGAACCAGAATCAGAATCAGAACAACCATGACGAAAGCAACCATGACCACAGTGCTGTGCCCCGGTTCGTTTGACCCCATCACGGTGGGACACATTGACATCATCACGCGGGCCCGGGACCTGTTCGGCAACGTGCTCGTGGGGGTGGGGCGCAACAACCAGAAGAACTACCTGTTCGGGGACCAACGCATAGGTCTCGCACGAGAGGCGTTGAAGGGGATGGACGGGGTCCAGGTGTCTCCCATCGAGGGCCTGCTCGTGGACTTCTGCCGTGAGCAGGGGATCACCGCCGTGATCAAGGGGTTGCGCTTTGGTGCGGACTTCGATTTCGAGTTGCAGATGGCCCACATGAACAGAGGGCTGACTGGTTTGGAGACGGTGCTGCTGCCGGCCGCAGCCGAGCACGTCACCCTGTCCAGCACCATCCTGCGCGAGGTCATGAAACTTGGTGGGGACGTCTCCCGCTACGTCCCGGCCTGCGTCGCTCTGGCAATCGAGACTCGACGCAACCACCCAGGCTTCTGAGTCGATTTGGGTGGTGTCCGCCGCCACGGGTATAGTTCGACGTCGGTCACGACGTGATCGAGATGTACGGGTACGAAGGGGGATTCTCGGCATGACTCCCATGGATCGACATCCTGATCGTCACTCTCCTTACGTGTTCGATACACGTGAGTTGAGCAGGCGCGCAGGATCGATGCGTGAGGTCACGCGTAGCGTCCCTGCACCCGCTGATCTCGGCCTCGAAGTGATCGCAGTACCAGAGGGCTCCGACGTCGAGCTCGACCTCCGTCTGGAGGCCGTCGTCGAAGGTGTTCTCGTGTCGGGTACGGCCGCCGTGCAGTTGCAGGGCGAATGTGCTCGTTGTCTGACGGAGATCCACGACGAAATGTCGTTCGACCTCCAGGAACTTTTCTTCCATCCCGGCAGGGAAATGGATGAGGATGAGCGGCTCGTTGATGAAGAGTCGGTCAACCTGGAGTCTGTTCTTCGTGAGGCCGTAGTGCTTGATTTGCCGTTCACGCCCCTGTGTCGTGAGGATTGTGCCGGTTTGTGTCCCGAATGTGGGGCCAATCTCAATGACAATCCCGATCACGAACACGATCCGGACTTCGACCCCAGATGGTCGAAGCTGGTGGAGTTGGACGTCGAAGAATAAAGATTTGCACCCAATAGTCCTTGTTTGACAGGAGAAGATCGTGGCCGTTCCGAAGCGGAAGATGTCGCGCAGCAACACCCGGTCGCGTCGGGCCCAGTGGAAGACGACTGTCGTCCCCACGGTCGTCTGCGTGAACCCGGCTTGCCGCGAACCGCACCTGCAGCACACTGCGTGCTCGAGTTGTGGCCAGTACGGCCCCAAGGCGGCCCGCCGCCAGGTCCTCGAGGCCTGATTACGGGTCTGGACCCCGCACCGCGGGTGAGCAGGCTTGTGGAAAAACTTGATGAGCTGGGCGTCCCGGTTGACGCCCAGCTTTTTGAGTTGGCTTTCACTCACCGCTCATGGGCCTACGAGAATGGTCGTGTCGAGAGCAATGAGCGCCTCGAGTTCCTCGGCGACGCCGTTCTCCAGATCGTGGTGACGGAACACATCTTCCGCACGTATCCCCTCATGGCTGAGGGACACATGGCCAAGTTGCGCGCCTCCGTGGTCAGCTCGCGTGCGTTGGCAGAGGTGGCCAGAGACCTCGGGCTGGCTGAGCACATCAAGCTCGGCAAGGGCGAGGTGTCCACCCAGGGCCACGAGAAGACGTCGATTCTCGCTGACACCACGGAAGCGCTCATCGGTGCCATCCACATGTCGGGCGGCAGCGAAGCCTCTGAACTCTTCGTGCAGGGAGTCTTCAACCCCAGAATCACGACTTCCGAGATGGATGGCTCCTACACGGACTTCAAGACGTCCCTGCAAGAACTGTGTGCGCTGCACGGCTGGGCGCCCCCGCTGTACGAGATCACTGGTTCTGGCCCTGACCACGAGCGCGTCTTCACCGCCGTTGTCGTCGTGAACGGATCTCCGGTGGCTTCCGGAACGGCCCCCAGCAAGAAGACGGCAGAACAAAAGGCTGCGACCTTCGCGCACAGGGCGCTGGCCGAGCCGACCAATGCCTGAGCTGCCGGAGGTGGAGGTGGTGCGCCGCGGGCTCGCAGTGCACCTCACCGGCCGTCGCATCGATGCGGTCCACGTGTTGCACCCGCGCCCCGTCCGTTCCCACCCCGCTGGCGCGGAGGGGATGACGCAGGTCCTGGTAGGCCGCACCATTGACGCTGTGCACCGGCGGGGCAAATACATGTGGTTCGCGCTGGACACCGACGCCCTCGTGGTGCACCTCGGAATGAGCGGGCAGTTCCGGATCAATGAGCCGGATGATGAGCTTGTGCGCAACACCCGTGTGCTCTTCACCCTCGACGACGGCCGCCAGATGCGTTTCGTGGACCAACGGATGTTCGGCGGGCTCGAATGGATCCCTGACGAAGCCGAATGCCCCGTGCCCCACATCGCGCTCGACCCCTTTGACGACGCCTTTGACACAGCCGAGGTGGCGAGGCGGATGCGATCCCGACGAACCACGGTGAAGCGGGCGCTGCTTGACCAGCGCATGGTTTCCGGCATCGGCAACATCTACGCCGACGAGTCCCTCTGGCGGGCGAAACTGCACTTCGACCATCCGACGGAGCGGCTGACACAGCGTCGCGCCGTCGAAGTGCTCGGACACGCGCACGATGTCATGGCCGATGCACTGGACGCCGGTGGCACCTCGTTCGACACCCTGTACGTCAATGTCAACGGCGAATCAGGCTACTTCTCGCGCTCCTTGGACGCTTATGGCCGAGAGGGCCTACCGTGTCACCGGTGTGGCGCACCGATGGTGCGTCGCCAATTCGCGAACCGCAGCAGCTTCCTGTGCCCGAAGTGTCAGCGCATGCCAAGAAAGGTTGTCTGAGGGACATGAAGTGGCTGATGACGAAGTACTCGCGCTACGGACATTCCATTTGGCAGTTGTTCCGCTTCGGCGTGGTCGGCGGCCTTGGCGTGCTGGTCAACCTGATTGTCCTGTTCGCTGTGGCGAAGGTGTTCCCGCTCATTTGGCCAAGCGCTGGCATTCCCGAGGGCTTCGGGGTGTGGTCCGTCATTCCCGGCACTGATCTCAACATCCGCTGGTTCAATGTCATGTCGGCGGTGGCCTTCCTCGTCGCCAACGTATTCAATTTTCAGCTCAATCGGTGGTGGACGTTCAAATCGCATCAGGCTGCCAGTTGGTTCCGTGAGTACTGGCCGTTTCTTGTTGTGGGTTTGATCGCCCTGGGACTCGGACAACTGGTCCTCACCACGCTCATGGATGAGAGGTCACCTCTTGGCCTGCCGACAAGTGTTCTCGACGGTTCCAGCGGTTTCCGGAGCCGGATCTATTGGG
>CBDTVQ010000078.1:0-7941 GCA_965364045.1 uncultured Tessaracoccus sp.
GGTCATCGTCCCACTGCAACCACGGTCACCTCATCGGTATCCGATCGGCCAGGGGGAGGAGTAAACCCGGCCTGCCGGTAACAAGCGGGCCGCTGTTCGCTTCTATCAAGGCAGGGAGGCTGGACGCAATCAAGACTGTGTACATTTGAGGTGCCGAGATGTACAATTCACCCATGTCCGTCGTCAGCGTCGCAGATGCACGCAACCATCTCTCTGATGTCATCGCCCGCTCGAGGAGCGAGGCGGTCTTCATCGAGCGGCGCGGTCAGCGAGCCGCAGTGATCATCAGTCCTGAGCAGTACGAGCGTATGCTCGAGGCGCTTGAAGACGCCGAAGACGCGGCCTCGTTCGACGAGGCGATGGCGGAAGAGGGGGCCAGCATCCCATGGGCCCAGGTGAAAGCTGATCTGGGCTGGGTATGACTTACCAGGTCGAGTTCCGACCTGCTGCAGTGCGTGCATTGAAGCGAGTTGACCACCAAGACCGCGATCGCATTCGTGGTGCGATCGCTCTCCTTGGTGAAGACCCGCGCCCACCCGGGGCGAAGGCACTCCAGGGACGTCCCGGACTTCGTGTCCGTGTTGGTAGCTACCGCATCATCTACACCGTCGACGACAACATCCTCGTCGTAGTAATCATCACCCTCGGCCACCGCAGGGACGTCTACGACCAATGAGTGTGGATGGGCGGTCTCATGCCCTTAGTGAGCGAGGCGAACGGATCTTGGGCTATCGGTATCGGGACGGGCTCTCACCAGCCGAACTCGAGTTGTCGCACAGTCGGACGGACCAGACCACTTCTGTCGAGACCTGCTTCCCGCGATCGGATGCCAGTCGTACACATGCCTTTGGGTAGGCCGTGGAGGGGATCTGTCAGTGGTGCCCTGCACGATGGTTTCCATGGAGTACCACGAACAACATGCCGAGAAGCGCAAGACCCATGCCCGAATCCTCGGCCCGGGATCTCCGGTGAGGCCACTGTGGGTTTACGACGAAGACGACTGGGCACAGATGAACGATCCTGCCTCAAAGCTGGTGTGTCCGCGTTCGGGTTGCAGCATGAGGTTCACCAAGCCTCGCACCAATGACGGGGGCACGCGTTGGCTCTCCCAATGGCCCGGAGAGACCTGTGACCACGCTATGCCCCGCCCCGCGGGAGCGTGTGGGGGAGGAGGGCTGATGTCGGCCCAACATCGCTGGCTTGAGGCACGGCTGGCTCGAGTCTGTGAGGTGCTCGGGTATGAGGCCATCCCTGAGCACTATCCGACGTTCGCTGATGTCTTCGTAACGGAACCTGAATACTGCTTGGAGGTGCAACAGTGGTCCACTGAGTTCACCGCGCGCACCAAGGCGCGCACGGACAAGGGCGCCAAGGTTTTGTGGTTGCTGACCGATGATGCCACCTCGCGGAAGGCCACAGAGGCATTGTTCACGCTTCCGGCGGTGCGACTGAAGGTCGTGGCCAAGAATGATTGGAGTCGCCAGCTCAGTCCTTGGGATGACTCGAGAGAGAATGCGGAGGCGCGCCTGATCGTGTGGGGCACTGTCGCCACACACCGATTCCCAACGGGCGGGTTTCGAACGGCGCCGATGGGCGCGGCACGGTTCCTCAAAGAGACCTTCGAAGGAAATCGGGTATGGGTTCCGCCCCACCCGCGGCGCCAAGGACGCGGTTCCAACCGGGGGGTGTGGGCTCTGCAGTCGGATGTCCGCGCCGAGACTGTTGCGCGGTGGACCGGAATCCAGGCCAGCCTCGAGAGGCTGAACTCTCAGGCCCCAATTCGCCCGGCGCTGCAAGCCGCCGTTCCACCCAAGAATGAACCGGTCAGCGAGGCCCCTATAGAGGCACCGGTAGCGGAATCTCGTGCGACCCCGATTGACATGTTGCAGACTCCCAATCCGCCCGTGCTGGAGCCACCTTCGCCCGCGCAGGCGAAGCCAAAGTCATCACGGTGGTGGTTGCGGAGGTTGCTGGGCTGGCTGATCGAAGAGTGAGGTGTCACCGGCGCTCGCATAGGAGATCCCGGAATTCGGCGCATCCCAGGAAGCGGAGCCTCTGCCCTCGGAATTCGCTCCGATCGTGCCCGGGCTTAACGCCCTGCTTGGAGCCCTTCTGCGGAAGCGGGCTGCTTATTCAAAGTACGGAGCGTGGAAGTGTTCAATCTCCGCTGCTTCTCGTCAGCGGGCATGTCGAGATGCAGTCCACTGATCACAAACGGCCTCCTATGATGTGAAACATAGGGGAAATGGGCGTCGAGACGAGCTCTAGTTCTTTGAAGAAAGCTCCTACTAAACGACAAAAAGGGCAGCGTGTCTCCCAGGTTCAACCGCGTGCAGGCTCAGCGGAACACTAGCTAACGCCGCGGACTCCGGATTGATATCCAGATCACCGCTCCAACCAACAAACCGAGTCCCGCACCGGTCACGATCCCCCAGACGATGCCAGGCCCACCTGCCAGTGCAACCCCCATTGCGACGCCCGCGCCGCAACCAAGGACCAAGCCGATGGCCGGCAGAAGCTCGACGGGGAAGGGACGCTTCGCGTCGGACTCGTGGCCACTCTTCATAGTGATGTCCTGGCTTGTGCGGGAAGTTGTCCGCGCCTGTAGAGCGTGGTCTGTACGCGGGTTCGTGTCGTTGGGGGGCCTTCAGCGCGCGGGGTGGAGTTCTGCTTGCCTGGGCGCTTTACTGAGCGTCGCGCTCCAGGATGATTAGGACCTCCGCGGTCATGCTCTTCCAAGTGCTACCCACGACGTGCCAGCCGTCGGCGGCATTGCTGTTCAGGGCCGTCTCCAAGCTCTGCGGGTCGAATCGGCCCGTGAAGCGGGTGCCCTTCTCCGTGATTACCTTGTACTGCTTGCCCGCCATGGGTTTCCGCCTCTCCTGTTAACGTTCACAACACTCACCATACGCTTGCGGCATGTTCTTGGAGGCCACCAGCACAAAGGCGTGATTCGGCCTGCAGTACGCCGCCGACGCACCTCAGTGCGCATTGGTGCGGTGGCAGCCATTTTTGGTCAGTGACTGACGGATCGTAGGAGTTTCAACAGTCAGCGGAACGCGCGAGGACGACCGGGAGCACACAGATCGGGTCCGCTGGGTGTTGCGATCGTTGAGTGCGATCAGCAGTCGGATCAGCTCCCTTGCGACGTAGCGGCCTCGACATTGACAGACCCATCCGGAGAGGCCCTCAGGCCGCGTAGAACAAGGATTCCGTAGACGGTGAACATCGCAGCGTAGACGGCTGACACCAGGACATCGCCCCCCGTCACATCTGTGGCGGTCGTGGCGTCGGCAGCGGCGAAAGCAACCACGTCAACCAGTGCGTGGATGACCACGAGCGGCCAGACCACACCGGTGCGCAGCACCACCGCGGCGAAGGCGAAACCCATGGCCGTCGCGTCACCCACTTGGAGCAAGGTCGCGTCAAGACCCGCACCAAACAGGAGGTTGACAACGTGCATCAGCCCAAAAAGAATCGATGAGGCGACTGCCGCCAGCCAGATTCCCCGAGGTGCCAAGGCTCGCAGGACCAGACCGCGAAAGCACACCTCCTCGACGAATCCGATGAGCGCCGCGAGGACGAGCCAGAAGGCCAGACGCTCGAGCGCTCTGGTCGGTCCCAGACCGGCGAGCGCCGCAACGGCCGCGGGGAGTGCCATCAACACAGGAAAGAGCGGGATCCAGAAGAAACGCAGGTCCCGCATGGTCCGTAGCCGATGGAAGCCGATGACCCGCCACCACCGCATCCGTGTCACGACAACGACGACTACAACCGCAAGGACGAATTCCGCAGCAAGTTCGACCACATCTGCCGACCATGTGAAGGCAACCACCGACAAACCAGCACTGAGCGCCACGACGCCAACCGTTGCGACCACGAGCCCGGTCAGGAGAAACGGTCGCTCCGCGACACGATGACGCTGCCCTTCCAAAGGGTCCATGCCCACTCGCGGTGACGCCATACCTGAATGTAGCCCTGGGGACAGATCCATTGATGGAATAGGCCCTGCCTCGTCATAGGTTGCTTCTTGCCGAGCGGCGTATGAGAGTGACCAGAAAGAAAAAAGGACTCTGGCAGGCTGTTCTCAATTGTTGCGACAACCGTCAGGATTTATCCCCTGTTGATCGTTATGCGTCTTTCCTGCGCAGCAAAATGGCCGCAACCACATACGCGGCGACGATGTAGATCACGAAGACTCCGAGCCCGGTCCAAGGGGCCAGTAGCTGCGATTCATCAGCCGTGGCTGGTGGCAGGATGATCTGTTCTCCGGCCACGAAGGGCAGGTACGGGTAAGAGGTGGTGAACCAGTTCGTGTCCGTCATCAGCAACTGCCAGAGGGTGGAGAGAATGAACGGTGTACCCAGTACGGCCGTGATGGCGCCAGCGGTGTTGCGGATCACAGCGCCGATGGCCAAACCCAACATCGCCACGGCGGCGAGGTAGAGCCCAGTGCCCCAAAAGATCCGCTGCACATCCGGGTCCGAGAGGTCCGCGGCGGTCGCTGAGTCAAACAGGGGGGAGCTGACTGCGTAGGCCAACGCAACACCGAGGATCCCCATGACGAAGCTCACGCCACCGACGAGGATGGCCTTGGCGAACAGGACCGGAAGACGGGTGGGAACCGCAGCGAAGGTGGGGCGGATCGTCCCCGTCGTGTATTCGCCCGTGATGATCAACACACCCAAAACAGCCACCATCAGCTCGGCGAAGGAATATCCCATCTCGAGCGCGGCTCGACCACCGGGGCCGCCACCTTCCATGCCGGTCACAGACATGGCCCCGAGTACGACCGCGATCAGCACCATCTCGACGAGGGCACCCAGCACCAACCAGTACGTGGAGCGCAGGCTCCACAACTTGATCCATTCGGAGTGGAGGATGCGGTGGAACCGCAACCGCATCACTGGCACAGCAACTCCGGGCTGATCAACAATGCCGGCGGTCATCGAACTGCCCCCGCGACCGGCTCGGTGTGGTACTCGACCTGGTCATGGGTCAGGGAGAGGTAGGCATCCTCCAGTGAGGCATCCAGAGGTGTCAGCTCATGCAGAGTCAGTTGATGCCCGGCGGCCAGCTCACCGACCCTGGCGCTGGGCAGGCCAGACACTTCAAGCGCACCGGTTGCGAGAGTGCGGATGTTCGCGCCGTGGGCGCGCAGCACATCGGCAAATTCCTTGGCGTGTGGAGCGACCACGCGCACAGCCGGGGTGGTCGCCTTCGCAATCACCTCGTGGATCGGCCCGGCGGTGATGATGCGGCCACGACCAATCACCAGGAGATGGTCAGCGGTTTGTGCCATCTCGCTCATCAGATGGGAGGAGATGAAGACGGTGCGGCCTTCGTCTGCGATGTGGCGCGTCATGGTCCGGACCCATCTCACTCCCTCTGGGTCGAGGCCGTTGATTGGTTCGTCGAGGATGAGCGTTTTGGGATCTCCAAGCAGTGCGGCGGCAATGCCCAAGCGTTGCCCCATACCCAAAGAAAAGCCACCCACTCGTTTGTTGACCACCTGCTCCAGGCCGGTCATCTCGATCACCTCGCGGACCCGCCGGTTTCCGATTCCATGGGTGGCGGCCATGGCTCGGAGGTGCTGGTAAGCGCTGCGCCCAGGGTGGACCGACTTCGCATCCAGCAGGGCTCCCACTTCATGCAGGGGTGCTCGATGAGCAGCGTAGGTTTTCCCGTTGACGGTGACGGTGCCGGCAGTGGGTCGATCGAAGCCCACGATCATCCGCATCGTTGTGGACTTGCCCGCCCCGTTCGGACCCAGGAAGCCGGTGACCGTCCCGGGCTGAACCGTGAAGGAGATGTTGTCGACGGCCGTCTTGGCTCCATAGAGCTTGGTGAGACCCGTCGCCTCGATCATCGTTCGCCCTTCACGAGCATTTCACTGCCGACATATTTACTTTGCATATCGGACGTTACATCAATGGAGCTCTCCTTGTACCAATGGATACTACAAAGCGTAGTATCCCTGGCCTGGTCCGTCTCAGGCCCGATGTGTCGTCGTTCGGGGCGGCAGAGAGCACCTTGACCTGAGGTGGTCACTGTCTTTCAGTGGGGGCAATTCCTCGAGAAAAGGATCGCTCCACAAAAACTCTTGAGTACAAGTCACTACTTGTGTTAGCTTCGTGTCTCAAGGGATTGAGGAGTAAAATGTCGACCAGCTCAGGCACTTCCCCCGGTCAAGCTTTCCATGCCCTGGCGGATGGCAACCGCCGTGCGATCTTGGCGGTAGTCCGGTCTGGACCCCACGCCGTCGGAGAAATTGCTTCCGAGACCGACTTGTCGCAACAAGCCACCACGTACCACTTGGGTATTCTGCGCAAGGCTGGTCTGGTCACCGGAACACGTTCCGGGACTCGCCACTTGTACGCCCTCGACACCGACGGTTTCGCGGCGGTGCGCTCCTATCTGGATGACTTTTGGTCTGTCAAGCTCATGAGCTTGAAGGCAGCCGTTGAGCTGCAGGACGGCGGAGTTCATGGCTGAACACACCACATCGATCGAGATCAACGCCGACCCCGAGAAGGTGTTCACCTACCTGGTCACACCCGAGGGACTGACAACCTGGATGGGGCAACGCGCCGTACTCCAGCCCCGCCCCAACGGGATCTTCGAAGTCGACATCGCGGGCTCACCCATCCGTGGAAAGTTCTTGGAAGTCGACGCTCCCCACCGGATGGTCGTGTCCTGGGGAATCGCCGGCAGTGACGATTTCCCACCGGGAACCTCCACCGTGGCCTTCACCCTCACCCCCACCACGAATGGGACGCGTGTTGATCTGGTGCACTCTGGCCTGCCCAAGGAGATGCTCGACGGGCATGAGGGCGGGTGGCGACACTTCCTGCCCCGCCTCCTGATTGCCTCCGAGGACGGCGACCCCGGCTTCGACACCTGGGTGCCAGGTCAGTCAGAAGAGGAGTAAGAACCCCGTGCTCAATCCCGTTCATCCTCGCAACATCGCAAGTATGAGCGACGTGCACCTGCTCGTCGCGAGGACCCACACCTGACCTTTTTTGGAGGAGTTATCATGACCAGCAATTCCCCATCAGCCGCTCTTTCGACCGCCCTGGCCTACCACCAGGCCTGGACAAGCGGGGACATTGACGGCGCCATGGCCCACGTCGCGGACGACATCACCTGCTACACACCAGGCGAAACAATCAACGGCAAGCAAGCCTGGCACGACTACCTGTCCGGCTTCAGCCACGTCATGACAGGTGTCAGTGACGTCACGGCATTCGGCGACGACACCCACGTCGTCCTCTTCTACTACCCATACACGGCGGTAACCAGCACCGCCCCTGCAGCGGAACACTTCACCATCCGTGATGGACAGCTCACCGAGAATCTGCTCGTCTTCGACCGCCTCTCCTACGCGCCACCACCAGACCGGCAGGCAGGTTGACGTGGCAATGACTGAGGGCCATGACCTACTGCCAAGGCCGCGCACCTGGGTTGAGGTGACCACGAAAGGGCGCCGCGCCTACCGGCAGCACTTGCTCGCGCTCCGCGCGATCACCGAAGGCATCCTCGACGAAAGTGACTAGGACACCCTAGAAGTGTGGGCACTCCGCTTCAATCAGCCATGTCAGCTCGAGCAGGGCGCAGTGATGGGCACCGGAGCGCAGAGGTTGGGGCCGCAGGTATGGACGCAGGCGAAGCGACGCGGCTACTCGGAACACTCCCGCCGAAACGGCCTGTTTGTTCAAAGTACTGAGCGCGGAGGTGGTCATTCTGCGCCACGTCCCGACATCTGTTGGTGTTGACGACGTGCCCTTTGTGCTGTCGCGGCAGAGTCCAGCGCACCCACCGTTCGGGCCTGGAGTTCGGGCTGAGACGTATCAGGCCGACGTTCTGGCCCTCCTAGTGGCAAAGGGGATCTCGCTGACGGATCTTCGACCTATGCCGAACGAGTAGGAGAGGGGCAGATAT
>CBDTVQ010000079.1:0-7865 GCA_965364045.1 uncultured Tessaracoccus sp.
ACGGGCTCGGTGACGGGCTCGGTGACGGGCTGGGTGTCATGCTGGCTGACGGGCTGGGTGTCATGCTGGCTGACGGGCTTGGAGTAACGCTCTCTGAGGGATATACGCTGTACGTCGGGTAGGGCGAAGGCGAAGACGAAGACGAAGGCGATGCAGACGGCTCGGCGGTGGCGTTGAGGAGTGGGACGCTGATGCCAAGTCCGACCACCGCGACAACTGCGAGCGGCACACGAGACATCTGACGAAATTGGAATGACATTATTGTTCCTTTCGGATACGAACAACACTCACAATAGTGGCAGATGGTGCGCAGAATCAGTGTGCGTGTCCACCACACTTTTTTGACGCATCGCAAGAAAGGCTGTTGGGGGGCCGTCCAGAGTGAGTGCCAGCGAACCACAGGATCACTCATGATGGAGTAGTGAGGACTTCTCTGGGAGACTCGTTGCACGAGGTCCCGATCACCAGCACGGAGCCAACGTTTAGGGGAGAACCATGAGCATTCAGGCCATCATCTTCGATATGGACGGCACCCTGATGGAGACCGAGGAGCAGTGGGACGTGGTCCGTCGGCAACTGGCTGCCGACGCTGGGGTCCCGTGGCCCGAAGAGGCAACCCGGGCGATGATGGGGATGAGCACACCCGAATGGGGCGAATATCTCGCGACGTCCGTTGGACTGCCCATGACGGCCACCCAGGCCGCGGAGAAAACGATCGATGCCATGGCGGCCCACCACCACGAAGGCGTCGAGTTGCTGCCCGGAGCCATTGAGTCGGTACGACGCATGGCCGGGCACTACCTGATCGCCATCGCCAGTTCCTCACCACGCCGACTCATCGACGCGGGCGTCGACGCCATGGGCATCGGCGACGTCCTGGGGGCAACGGTATCCACGGAGGAAGTGGCCGCCGGTAAACCGGCACCGGACGGATTCCTGCGTGCCGCCGAACTTCTGGGTGTGGCGCCGGAGGCCTGTGTGGCCATCGAGGACTCCACGAACGGGATCCTTTCTGCGCTGGCCGCCGGGATGGCGGTGGTGTGTGTCCCACCCGGCTTCCATCCGCCAGCCGACGATGTGCTGGCCCGCACCACCGTGCTGTCCTCACTGGATGGGCTTTCGGTGGAACTCATAGCTGCCTTGTCCCAGAGCTAGGAGAGCTGGCCATCTACGTGACGCTCACCCAACGGGTGAAGAAGCAGCCTCCAGAGAGCTGGGCAGAGTAAGAGTGACAGTGGTGCCCTCGCCCTCCGTCGAATCAAGGTGGAAGCTGCCGCCGTGGGCTTCCAGAATGGAGTCGACGATGGACAGGCCCAGGCCTGTCCCGGGCAGACCGAGTGCGTTTTCGGCTCGGTGAAAACGTTCAAGCACGTGCGGCAGTTCGTGGCTCGGGATCCCGATCCCGGTGTCGGCACAAGTGACGCTGACGGTGGAGCCCTTGCAGAGCGTGCGCAAATCCACTGAGCCCCCGGACCGCGTGAACTTCACCGCGTTCTGGGCAATGTTGGTAATGGCGCGTTCCATCTGACCGGGATCGCCCTGGACGATGGTGGCGACGCTGCACGGAGTCTCCTGGCTTGTCAGGCTCACGCCTGCCCTGTCCGCCATCGGCTTCAGAGACTCGATCACCCGACACACGATGGCTCCCACGTCCATCTGAGTGCGGACGGCACGGGCGTGGCCGCTGTCGAGTTGGTTGACCGTCAAGAGGTCCTCGATGAGGATCCTCAGCCGTGCGATATTGCGTTCCACGACCCCAATGGCGTGCTGTTGGTCCTCGGACAGCTCACCCAGGTCACCCTCCTGCAGCAGGCTCAACCACGCCACGATGGCGGTCACAGGTGTGCGGAGCTCATGGCTGGTGGTGGCGAGGAACCGAGTTTTGTCGGCATCCAGCTGCCGTGCCGCACGGATGACTGATTGGAATGCCAGGGAGGCGGCGAGATGGTTGCTGCACAGGTCAAGGGACTCAGCATCCGATGCGGACCAGCGGCCACTGTGCTTTCTCGCCAACAGCGTTCCCACCGACTGACCGCCCAACTCAAGATCCATCGCCACAACTTCAGCGGCACGGTTCTCCGCAGGGGGATCGAGGGCTTCCGGGGGTACCTCGGCCCAGCTGAGATCGCCGTTCGTCGGAATCACCAACGACCCGTCGTCGTCGTGGACCAGCAGAGCCACCCCGTCAAGAACCAGTCCCTCTCGCAGCACCTCGAGAGCCGAGGACCATGTCCCCATCCCCTCATTGGAGGCGAGCTCCACGGCGCAACGCTCGGCCAGTTGGTGACTGCGGATCGTGGCCTCCTGAGCGGCTCGGAGGGTGTCGTTGGCATCGGACTGCTCATTGATGGCTTCCGCGAGGCGCACTGCCTCGGAAAAGCCCTGGTCCGTGCGTGCACGGACGGAGTTGTTGCCGGCGACTCGTGCATCCACCATCTTTTTCAACTGATAGAGCGGCATGGTCAGGCGTCGGATGTTGTGGCGTGCAGTGAGCAACACTCCGACGAGTGCAGCGGCTGTGGCGGCGAGGATGGCCAGAGAACTCCCGCGGATCAGAAGGTCAAGCCGTCCACGGCGTTCCTCTCGTATCTCCTGCAGTTCGTTGGCAACGGAGGTCAGGGAGCTCCGCGCAGCCGGATACTCGTTGTTTGCCACCGACGAGGCGGTCCTTGCCCCTGTGAGAATCTCGCCAGAGGCGTTCAACCATCTTTCGAGGTGCATGACGGCGCTGTCGGTTGTACGGGGTTTGCCTGTCACCACTGCAACCTCGCCGAGGCCCTCCATGGTCAACCTGATCTGGTCGAAAGAACCCTGGGCTCTTCGCGACCAATCCGGGTCATTGGTTGCATCGAACATCATCAGTTGATTCTGGGCATCTGCAAGTTCCAGGGACAGGGTCGACACGGTGTCGATTGATCGGCCGACCCCCTGGCGGAACTGGTTGACCTCCTGTCGTTGCAAAAAGGTGGCTGTCATCGCCACCACAGCGATGCAGATGATCAGCACGGACAGGCCCCCACTGATGTGCATGAGCGATCGCGAGAGCGGCTTTGCGGTGCTCATGGTTGACTCCTGGGGTTCGATGATTCCTGTGTGAGCGCCGGCGGATCAGGCGGAGCAGGGAGGGCAGTGGTGGATGGCAACTCACCACCGAATCCCGTCCGGTGCATGACACCCCACACCTGTTCGGTGCGTCGAAGGGAGGCCCACCAGCCGCGCAGCCGGAACCAGACGGTGATCTGCCGGTATCCAAGCTGCTCGACGACGCTCGCCGCAACGGTGCGTGCGATATCGCGTGCACGTTCGCTGCGGTGGGTGACCAGTTCCTCGGCCAACACGGCGAAGAGTGACACGACTGCCGAGAACAGGTAGGAGCCCACGGCGAAGGCGATCAGCAGATCTGTGTTCACCAGGCCCAGCGCGAGACCCAGAATGAGCAGGATCAACCCGGCTGCCTCGAACAGCGGAGCCAACAGTTCGAACAGCCAGTAGTGGGGAAGTGCCACGAATCCCAACCGTCCGTAGCGGGGATTGAACAGCATGTCGCGGTGCTGCCACAGGGTCTCCCAGAGGCCTCGATGCCATCGGCTTCGCTGTCGCGACAGCACACGCCACGTGGACGGCACCTCCGTCCAGCACACCGGCTCTGTGATGAATCGCACCCGGTAGCTGCGACGTTGTGAGCGCATCATTCGATGGATACGCATGACAAGTTCGAAGTCCTCACCGATGCTGCCGGGGTCAAGACCTCCCACCTCCAGGAGGATGTCTCGGCGAAACGTTCCGAAGGCGCCGGAGATGAGCAGCAGCGAGTCCAGGCGCGCCCATCCGGCACGTCCCAGGTGGAATGCTCGCAGGTACTCGACTTCCTGGATGCGGGGCAGCCATGTCTTCGCGGGTCGGACTTTCACCACGCGTCCGTGCTTCACAGCACAGCCATTGACGGCCCGGATCACCCCACCGGTGGCGACGGTGTTCTGGGGATCGTCGGCGAACGGCTTGGCCACCGACAGCAGGGCACGGGGATCAAGGAGGGAATCTGCGTCGACGAAGACCACGAGGTACTGGCTGGCCGCGTTGACGCCGACGTTGAGGGAGTCGGCCCGGCCCGAGTTGAGTTTGCGCAGGACGGTGAGCCGGACAGCTGAATCCCGAGCGACGTGGGTGGACGAGGGTGCCTCACGCACCACGATGTCGTCGGGGGTGACGTTGGGGACCTCCACGAGGTCGAACGCACGCTTCAACACGTCGAAGGTGGCGTCCTTGGAACCGTCATCGACGAGGATGACCTCGTGGTTCGGGTAGTTCAGGGCGAGCATGGACTGCGTCGCCTCGACGATACCGACTTCCTCGTTGAACATGGCGGCCACCACGCTGATCCCGGGGGCGGTGCGGGACCCGAGGAGGCGTACCTGGCCTTCGCGTCGCTGTCGTGCCGGGCGTCCCCAACTCTCGGTGGTGGCGAGCCCGATCAGAACCAACTGGATCAGGTTGCCAACCACGAAGTAGACGAGCAGCGGCAGCGCGATCCAATGGAGGATCCACGCAACGCCTGTTCTGAGGCCTTCCAGGGCGTCGATCATGCCTGACCGGCCGGCAGCATGGGGCGGGAAGCCGGTGCACGCAGCGCTGACAATGCCATTTCCTGCAGCACGACGGGGGTTGGCTCGAATGCCTCATCCAGAATGAGTCGGCCGGAGTCGCCCATGCGTCCGAGAGCCGCGGCAGCTGCCCGTCCTACGCTGGGATCCTTGTCCAACAGGAGCTCACCGAGCAGCCCATGCTCCGCCCCCACTTCGGCCAACGCCTCAATCCCAGCAATCCTGACAGCGCGATCCTCACCAGTTCCGGTCAGGGCCATGAGGAGCTCAGTGTCGCGATCAGATCCCACTGCCCCCAGGGCACGTGCCTGCAGGGCCCGTGTGGGGGGATCATCCTCACTGGCAAGTGCGCGACGCAGTTGCGGGGCCGCACTCGGCCAGCCGCGCAGGGTCACTGCGTGTGCTGCGACGGCCCGCACCTGGGGTGCCGCATGGCACAACGCATCGCGTACGGCACACTCGGCGCCGGGGAACGCGATCGCGTCCATGACCACCCAGGGTGGCAGGTTCCCCCGTGGACCGGGGGCGATCGCGTCGAGGATGCTGCCAACGCCCTCGGGTGAACGGAAACGGCCGAGTGCGCGTACCGCGGATGTTCGTACACGCACGTTGCGGTCACGGAGAAGGGGAAGAACCACGTCAGTCAGCGCAGCGTCATGCAGCAGTCCGAGATCGGTGACGGCCAGGGCGCGCCGTGTGGCGGAGAAGGAGCGGCATTGACGTGACCAGCTCTCGCGCACCCCCCAGGTCTCCAGAATGTCAGTGAGTGCGCGGCCCGGAGTTCCGCGAACAAACTCCAGCCGGGACACGATTGCGCGCTCCAGCGCACGCCGGTGACGCCCCGGCACCGCGGCCAGTCGCGCCGCAGATTCGCCTGTGGGGTCTTCCCCGGCCGCCACGGCCAGCAGATCATCAGCGAGCGGTGCCAGCACGCGCGCAGCGTGGGACGCGCGGAGCGTCCTCGTCGCCCGGACGGCGAAGACGGCCACCAGGAGGACGGCCGCGAGAACCGCCGCACCCCACAATGTGGCGTACACGATCGATGGGGGGATGAGCACGTCCACGATCAGGCACGTCCAGCGAGCGCCGTGACCCGGTGCACCAGCTCTCTGGGGACGAAGGGCTTTATGACATAGTCATCGGCACCCGCCGCGAACCCTGCGTCCACGTCCACGTCCCGGGCACGAGCAGTCAGCAGCAAAATCTTGGTACCGCCACGAGGTGCGGACCGGCGGTAGGCGGCCAGTACATCCAGACCGGAGAGGCCGGGCATCATCACGTCGAGGACAGCCACCGCATACCCACCGCTGAACAGCTCGGTGGACGCACTCGTGCCGTCCTCCACCACGGTCACGTCGAAACCTGCGCGCCCAAGTTTGAAGGCCACGACATCACGAATGTCGGGGTCGTCCTCAGCGATGAGGACGCGAAGTTTTTCCGTCATGGATCAAGTCCTGGCTCAAGGCCGGGATTACCGGCAGCTGTAGTGTGCACAACGCGACTGGCTCCCCGGGCCACCAACGCTCGGTTGGACCCTAGCAGGCTCCCCCGGAAGTCAGAAGCGGGGCATCGAGAGAGTGTCCCCAATATTCCAGACAACTAATTTCTGAGAGCCCTTCAGCTGGTTCGGGGTCTTCTTCGTGAGCGTGGGACTGAGGGCACACGGGCCGATGCCTGTAGGTCGCCATGAGTCCAGAGGCCCGCTGCGGGAGCTCCTCAGAATCGCCAGTTCACCTGCCTACCAAGGGTTCCGACATAGGCCTGACCGGTTTCGTCGGCCGTCAGGTTCGCCAGGTGGGCCTTCATGGCGGCGGTCCGGGCGATGATGCCCAGGCGCTCGGAGGTGTCCTTGTGCAGTTCCTTGGACGTGAAGTCCGCCATCGCCGCGATTGCACGCTCCGCGTAGGCCATGTCCGAGTCGCGCTGGGCGGCCAGTCTTTCGGCGTACCAATCGGATGCGAGCACTGAATTTCTCGTGAAGCCTTCACGGAAACTGGGGTCATCAAGGGTTTCATCGTCGGCCGAGACGCCGGTTGCCATTATTTCCAGCAGCGCCCTCACCGGAGGGACGGCCAGCGCGATGGTGCCGTCGTCGATGTAGGTCTGGGCCACCCTCTGGTGGGTATTCACGATGGTTCTCATCGATTCCGCGAACGTGTCCATGTCCTGCAGTTCCGGGCGCAGCATCTGTTCGGTGAACACGACGTGCGGGTGAAGGAAGATCCGGCCAAAGTACTTGGAGGCGAACTTGGATGTCATCCGATATCCCAGGCGGCTCGCCAGGATCATCTGACCGTTGTGCTCGAAGTCCTCGATCACCTCCAGGCAGCCCTCCTCGATCAGTGATGCCGCGTCCCGCTCCGAGGGGGTCATCCGGGAGAACACCTCCGGCACCAGGAGGCTGATGTCGTGGTCCACACGCACCTTGGGGCCGATCACCCCGGCGCTGCTGAGCCAGCCGTCGTAGTTGGTCAGGGCGAACGACAGGAAGGCAGCGTTGAGGTCGATGACCGAGGGCAGCGGATTGAACGGCCCCTTGGTCATGGCCCCTTCGGAACCGGCGCCCGTGGTGGAGGGGGACTTTCCGGTCATGGAGCTGATGAACTCGATGAGGAGTTCCGGCAGGTCCATCCAGTGCAGCGGGGAGTACGTGCACAGCGGCGGTACACCCGGCTCGGCCGCGTTGTTCCGGCGACCCGCTGCGACCACGTCGACGCTGTGCGGCGATTTGCGACTCATGGGCTGCTTGCGGAAGAGATGGGTGGCCAGGTCTGCTGTGGCGGTGGCCCTGGGGTTCGCGACGTCCGGCCGAACCTGCAGATAGCGCGGGTTTTTAGAACGCTCGCCGTTCACCAGGCGCGGATGCGCTGAGGACACGAAGTACTTGGGCAATGACTCGCCACCTGCAACCGTGCGCCGGATCAGGTCCTGGATGGGGGGAGAGAACTTGCTGAAGGCGATGGCGTCGTCCATCATCTTGCGCGCATCGTCGCGAGTCAGCGGCTGGAAGTTCGACAGGAACGTGCCGCCGGAGGCGATGTCCGCCTCGGCCTGCTTGTCGTAGCCGCGGTGGATGGCATCGTCGGGGCGCTGGAAGAGCAGCTGTTCACAGTTGATGAGGAACTTGCGGGACACATCTGTGCCGCTGACCTCTGGCGGCGCGATGATGCTGGCCGTGATGTCGTCCTCGGTCTGCACCTTGGCGGCCGCGTGGAAGTCGTGCCGCAGTCCGAACAGCCGCCAGGACCCGTCCGGCTCGAACCC
>CBDTVQ010000080.1:0-7803 GCA_965364045.1 uncultured Tessaracoccus sp.
GCTGCCGGGTTTCCCACAGCAGCGCCGGATCTCGGAGACGCGAACATCTCCGGTCGACACGTACAGGGGGCGATGACATGGGTGACGAAAGAGGGTCTCTCGCAGTCTGGACAGCACTCGTCATGCCGGCATTCATTTTGTGCGTCGGGCTGGGAGTTGATCTGTCCGGTCACGCTGCCGCCGAGCAGGAGGCTCGAGCCGTGGCGCAGGAGGCCGCTCGCGCCGGAGGGCAGTACCTCCTCGTGGCCGGAGGGCGGGCCAGACCGGACGTGGTGCGGGCCGAGCGGGCGGCCATTGGCTATGTGGCCGCAACATCACTGACGGGCAATGCATCCGCGCAGGCGGACGGACGCATTACCGTGATCGTTACTGGGAGACACCCCACTCAGTTCCTCAGCATGATCGGAATCAACACCTTGCCGCTGTCGGCAACCGGGACCGCGCAGGTTGTCTCGGTCATTGCTGGCAACGAGGAGTGAGAGACCGCCCCAGCGCCTAGTCTGGGGGCATGGCCCAGTACTACGACGTGCATCCAGAGAATCCTCAGCCGCGCAGCATCAACCAAGTTGTGCGGATCCTCACTGACGGAGGGCTCGTGGCCTACCCCACGGACTCCGGCTATGCCCTTGGTTGTGTCCTCGGCAACGCCGAGGGGATCGCCCGCATCAAACGGATCAGGCAGCTGGACGACAAGCATCACTTCACGCTTGTGGTCGACGAATTCTCCAAGCTCGGTGCCTACGTGGACATGGACAACTGGGTGTTCCGGTCCATCAAGTCCGTAACGCCCGGCAGCTACACCTTCATCCTCCCCGCCACCAAAGAGGTGCCGAAGATGATGCAGCACCCCAAGAAGCGCTCTGTCGGTGTGCGCATCCCGAAGCACCGCACAGTACAGGCACTGCTGGAGGCCCTCGGTGAGCCGATGCTGAGCTCCACACTGCTGCTCCCGGGCGAGGACGAGTCACCCACCGACGGTTGGGCCATCAAGGAAATGCTGGACAACGAAGTGGACGCAGTCCTGGACTCCGGCGATGTAGCCTCCGAGCCGACGACGGTGGTGGACATGACCGGCGATGAACCTGTCGTGGTGCGGGTGGGAGCTGGCGACCCCTCGCCCTTTGAGTGATGTCCGTGGCACTTGATCAGGGTGAAGACGCCTCTTCAGCTGGAGTTGTCCCCCTGAACTTCGTGGTCATCACAACGGATGATCAGGGCCGGTGGGCAATGCCACACCGGATGCCGGAGCTCATCATGCCGCACATGGAAAAGCTGCTGGCCGACTAACACCGGAGGTGCTGCAGCGGGCCGGATACCAGTGCGCACTGGCGGGCAAATGGCATGTTGGCCACTCCCAGGAACGCGCCCCGGGGTGCGAATACTGTTACGCCCACAGATACGGGGGAGGACCGTACTACGGTGCGCCCATCTGGGACGAAGGGGTGGAGGCTGAAGAGCCTCTGTACTTCACGGAAGCCGTGACCAACAAGGCGCTCGAGTTCCTCTCTGCACGCGATACGTCCCGGCCGTTCCATCTGCAGGTGAACTTCACCGCACCCCATGCCACCCATCCTGTGTCGCAAGGATTCAGGTTGGGAGGTTGTCTCCCTTGCCCACGGGTTCTGGATCACCCGGTTCAACGGGCTCACCATCCACGGGAACTTTCGGCAGCACAGTGGAGCCCGTGAGCTCCTCGACGAGCCGCTGCTCTGCAGCTACCTGATTGATCGGCATCTGTTCAGTCATGATTTCAGCTCCTTCTCTCAAGTGGACATGATAAACGCCGGGACCGCTCAGGCCCCGGCGTTTTCAATCACTTTGCGCTGAGTTCACTCACTTGATGAAGCGGATGGCCAGCGGGAACTTGTAGAGACGGCCGTTGCCGTACTCGTCCGGTCCCTTGATCGCGCCGAGAATGGCGATGATGAACAGTGCGAGCGACGCGATTCCACCAAGAATGGTCCCGATCACCGGAATGACCATGGTGGCCCCGACGATGATGCGCGTGATGTTGAAGTTCAGGAGTTCCTTGGTGTGCTCATCCATGAGCTTGTTCTTGTCCTTCTCCGTGAGGTAGAAGATCAGCGCGGGGATCCACGAGAAGAACACACTCAGCCAGTAGTCAAGCTGAAGGGTGCTGCGACCCTGTTCGGATGGACCCGCAAGATAGTTCGGATTGTTGAATTCGGGACTGATGGCCATGGGTCCTCCATAGTTGGGCTGCGGTGGCATGCCACCGTGGGTGGATCCGGACTGGTACGGCTGCTGCGGGCCGGGGCCCCACGGGGCTTGCTGTCCGGGTGCTTGCTGTCCGGGGGCTTGCTGGCCATATGGCTGTTGGCCATATCCTTGCTGACCGGTTGGCTGCTGCTGTGGGGGGACGGGACGGGAGTTGGACGTTGCGCCGGAGACCGGTCCGCCTTCGTTCCAGAACTGTCCCTGTCCTTCACTCTGGCCTTCACCCACCTGTCCATCCATGAGAGGAGAGGCATCCGGTGCACTTGCACTGGCTGCAGCCTCACCCATTCCGCCCTCGGCAGAGGCTGGGACTTCCCAGTCAGTACCGGGCGACGAGGTCTCGAAGCTGGGCTCGGAGTATTTCGGCTCGTAGGGGCTGTTGGCGTCTCCACCATCAACGGCGCCGTCCGAATTGCTCGTGTGCTCGTTGGATTCTGATGTCATGATGTGCTCCTTCCGTCAGGGACCACATTATCCCGCTGCGACAATTCCCGGCCACCCTATCCAGAAATAGCGTCGGCTGTTTCGTGCGTTGTCATTCCAGCAATCATCGTGACCTGGCATTCATGTGACGAATAATCTCCGCTGCCGAGCCGCGAGGGCGTCAGCGAGGTCAGGACAAGATCGGCTTGCTCTCCGACGGCAACCCGGGTCCGCGTACAGGCTGTGAGCGCTTCTTCTGGTGTCAGCGCCTGTTCGACGCGATGTGGTTTGTTGACGGCCACGTCCATGGCCAGCCACGGATCCAGCGGCGACACAGGTGCGTCGGAGCCGAACCGGAGCTGTGCGCCTGCGTCAAGAAGGGCGCGGAGGGCGAATGCGCGATCCGTTGAGGCAGGCCAGACCTCGTCCAGCACTGCTTCGTCCTCCAAGAGGTGCGCTGGTTGGACGCTTGCGCCCACGCCGAGTGCAGCGAATCGATGGAGATCATCTTGGTGGACCAGTTGGGCATGTTCGATGGTTCCCGCCGCACCCACCGCTTCAAAGGCATCCAGTGCGTCACGGCATGCGCGGTCCCCGATGGCGTGGACGGCGGACTGGATGCCGTTGCTGTTGGCCCGGGCCAACAGAGAGACCATCTCCTGAGGAGAATGGTTGGCGACCCCGTGGGGGGAGCCGGGAATGGGATGGGGGTAAGGCGACAGGCAGTGAGCCGTCCGCGAACTCAGCGAGCCGTCGGAGATGATCTTCAGGGGGCCTACGCTCAGTCGCTCGCCCAAAAGATCACCAGTGCGCAGACCCAGTGTGATGAGGCGTTCAAGGTCGTCAGGGTAGGTGGCCGCCTCCACGCGCTGGAGCGAGGGGGATGCGGCCATCCGACGCTGCCATGTACCAACTCCCCATGACATTTCCATGTCCACCACACCCACCACACCCAGGGCGGCTGCACGGCGCTGCGCGCCACGCACGAGAGCGTCCACATGACCCGTCTCCGTCGCCATGAGATGCAGCATCGCGGTGAATGCCTCGTCTTCTCGAAGCAGCCCCGTCGCATGCTCAGGAGCCCCCACGGCGATCAGACCGGACGAATTGCACCACAGGGAATGCAAATCTCCGGCAAAGAGGACGATCGGCTCGGATGACAGCTCATCGAGTTTCGCCGCGCTGGGCTCTTCGTGCCAGGTCGCGCTGCGATAGCCGAATCCCACCAAGAGTCCACCCGAGTCACGAAGGGCCAATTCCTTTCCCACGCGGCGGAGTATCCCCAGGAGATCGTCCTCAGCCGGCAACTGGAGGCACTCTGCCAGGAGCGCATGGGTACTGAAGTGGACGTGGGCGTCCCACAAACCTGGCAGCAGTACCGCACCGTCAGCATCGATGGCACCCGGTAGCACCCGTCGATGTGGCTCGATGGTGGCGATGAGACCGTCACGCACGGTGACGTCCACCAACTCTGCTGCCACCGGGTCCGAACAACCGGGCATGAGCCGCGCTCGGCAGATCATCAGGTCCGTCATCAGTAAGAAATCTCCGTCCTCAACAAGCGACTCGTAGCCTATTGCGTGGTGGAGGGAGTTCCCCGCTCCTGGTGGACACGGGGGTGGCAGGGAACAGGGTCAGGATTTGCCCCGGCGGTCGGTCCCGTAGGCGAGGTTGACCATGACGATTCCAATCCAGACAACCACGGCCATCCATATGGAGCTCAGGTCGAGAGCGATGGCGGTCAACGGAATAGCCATGACGAGCGAGACGATCGCCAGGGCCAGCCGCCCACCACCGCTCGGCTGTTGACCTGCCCTCGATTGCTCCAACTGCTGATGTTGCTGTTGGGTCTGGTTGTTGATGTATGTCTGCCGCTGCACCTCGGCCAGGATCTTCTGCGCGAAGGAATCCACCAGGGCAGGTTCCATCGCCGGTCCGAGCTCCTGGCGTGCTGCCAACAGCGATTGCATCTCGTCGTGGTCCATGGGACCCGGGCCCGCAGGATTCTGGCTCATGGCCCCCACGGTAGTCCACGCCGCTTCTCCGAAGGGGCTGCCGTGGTGTAGTCATGGGGGCATGAGTTCTGTCGCAACCAACCTCGCCGTCATCGAGCGGAAGATCGCCGAGGCGGCCGCCCGAGTGGACCGTCGAGCAGATGAGGTTCGGCTCCTGCCGGTCTCGAAAACGAAACCGCCCGAGACGATCCTGGAAGCACATGCCGCTGGTTACAGGCGCTTCGGTGAGAACAAGGTGCAGGAGGCCGCTGCGAAGGCGGAGGTTCTGGCTGGCACGGAGGGCATCGAGTGGGCCGTCATCGGTCATCTGCAAACGAACAAGGCCCGCGACGTAGCCCGCTTCGCCACTGAGTTCCAAGCGTTGGACTCGCTCCGTGTGGCCAAAGAGCTGAACAAGCGTCTGCACCAGGAGGGCAGACGCCTGGAGGTGCTCGTCCAGGTCAATTCCTCCGACGAGGATCAGAAGTTCGGACTGCCCCCGGCAGAGGTCGCCGCTTTCACCCGTGAACTCGTCGCCTTCGATGCCCTGGAGGTCCGTGGCCTCATGACGCTCGCCCTGTTCACGGATGATCACGTGCGCGTTGCCGCCTGCTTCGACGTCATGCGAGGCGTGCAGCGTGAGCTCCGTGACGTCGATGGTGGGGGCTGGGACGAGCTGTCGATGGGGATGTCGGGGGACTTTGAACTGGCCATCGAACATGGCGCCACCTGCGTCCGGGTTGGTCAGGCCATCTTCGGCGACCGCCTCGACCCGAACGACTACTGGCCCGGTATCGCCAGCTGACACTGGCCGGCTGCACGAAGGGACGCTGCGGGCCTTCGCTGTCGTCAATGGGATGAGCATCACGTACCTCCCGAGCAGTGAGAATGACTCAGCCTGCAGCCAAGGTTTCGAGACCCTCGATGTCCAGCAGCACGGTGCTGCGACGCGAACCAGACTTGAGCAGACCCTGTGTCTCCATGCTGGCCAACGCACGGCTCAGCGACTCCGGGGTGGTACCGAGGTACGAGGCGACATCGCGCTTCGACATGGGCCACGCGACCACGACACCACCCAAATCGCTTTGCATGGGCAACTCCAGCAGGTAGTCGGCCAATCGCGCGGGCACACCTGCTGTGTTCTGTGACAGTCCACGCTCGGCCGTATCGAGACGGTTGCTGAGCGTCCGCAGCAACTGCAGTCCGATGCCCGGATGCGATGCCATGAGCCGGCTCAGATCCTTGTGCTGGAAGGTGCACACCGAAGTGTCCTGCAGTGCCTCGACGTAGGTGTCCTGGCGCTCACCCGTGAGAAAGGCGTGTTCACCCACCACGTCACCGGGTCCCGCCACCCGGATCAGTCGTTCGAGGCCTCCGGCGGTAACACGCACCACCTTGAGCCTCCCAGTGTGAACGACGAAGAGTTGGGCCAGATCACTGCCGGCGCCGTGGAGCAATTGCCCTCGCCGAACGTGGACGGGATGCGCGAAGGCACCCACTGTTTGTTGCGCGTCGTGATCAAGCCGGGCGAACAGCGGAACTCGGGCGACGCAGGACTCCTCCGTGTGCAGAACCTCCAGCGAAATCATCAATTCCCTCTCGTGGATCAGCTGACGTTCAACAACCATTTCGCAGAACTTGACGTTGGTCAAGGCATGGCCCAGCAGGCCACCGTGCATCATCCGTCGGTCCCCACAATTGGGAGGTTGGGATGGTGCGTTGGCACGACGCCCACGAACAAGTGTTAACCTCGATTAACATCTTGGCAGAAAGATCAGCATGACCTCTGTAGAACACATCACACCCCCCTCGGTGGAGAAACCCGAGAAGCGATTTCTGTGGCTTCTCGGGCCGGCATTCGTCGCCGCCATCGCCTACGTGGATCCCGGTAACGTCGCGGCCAACCTGTCCGCAGGCGCCGAGTACGGCTACCTGCTGGTGTGGGTCCTCGTCGTCGCGAATGCGATGGCCGTCATCGTGCAGTACCTCTCGGCCAAGTTGGGTCTCGTAACGGGCAAAAGCCTCCCAGAGTTGTTGGGGGAGCGGATGCCCCGTGCCGGGCGCCTCCTCTACTGGGGCCAGGCCGAACTCGTGGCCGCTGCCACGGACCTGGCCGAGGTGATCGGCGGAGCGATTGCCCTGCAGATCCTGTTCGACCTCCCGTTGCTCCTGGGCGGCATCATCGTGGGCGTCATATCGATGATCGTCCTGGGGGTCCAGAACAGAAACGGGCAACGACCCTTCGAGTTCGTCGTCATGGCACTACTGGCCATCATCACTGTCGGTTTCATGGCTGGCCTCGTGGTCAGCCCCGTCAGCTGGTCCGAGACCGCTGCTGGCCTCGTGCCACGATTCGAAGGGTCCCGCACGGTGCTGCTGGCAGCCAGCATGCTCGGTGCCACAGTGATGCCGCACGCCATCTACCTCCACTCGTCGCTCTCCCGTGACAGGCACGGCGTCCAGACCGAGCCCGGTCGGATCAAGCGGCTCCTGACAGTCACCCGCTGGGATGTCGGTTTCGCCCTCGTGATTGCCGGATCGGTCAACATTGCGATGCTGCTCCTCGCCGCCGCTTCGCTCCCGGGTGTCGCTGGTACCGACACCATCGAGGGTGCGCACATGGCCATCGAGAACGCCCTGGGACCAGTCATCGGAGTCATCTTTGGTATCGGGCTGCTGGCTTCGGGGCTGGCGTCGACCTCAGTGGGCTGCTACGCAGGTGCCACCATCATGAAGGGTCTTCTGCACGTCCGGATCTCCCTGCTCGCGCGTCGCGCGATCACTCTGATTCCTGCGCTGATCATCCTGGCCGTCGGCTTCGATCCGACGCTGGCCCTCGTGCTGAGCCAGGTGTTCCTCTCCATCGGTATCCCGTTCGCGCTGATCCCACTCATCTGGCTCACCAGCCGACGAAGCCTGATGGGGCAGTTCGTCAACGGTATCCCCATGCGCGTGTCCGCCTTCGTCGTCACCGCAGCCATCGTGCTCCTGAACGTGCTTCTTCTATTTCTGACCGTCACGGGACAGGAGTGATGTTCATGAAGCTGCGGGGGAGGACGCACTGATGGAGACGATCTCGAGCACGGCAGAGGATTACCTGAAGGTGATCTGGACGGCACTGGAATGGGGTGGTGTCCCCGCCACCGTC
>CBDTVQ010000081.1:0-7799 GCA_965364045.1 uncultured Tessaracoccus sp.
CGCTCAACGGCGGGGGTGGGTAAAGAGGGCGCCATGGCTGCGCGGTCTGGGAGGATGATTGATGAGTCACCGTCGACCACTGAGGAGGCCTGGACATGGCCGATTGGAAGCAGTTGCACCCTTCGATCGTTGGAATCCTTCAGAAGCTGCCCGAAAATGCCTATCTGGCCATGCGCAACGACGCCTGTCTGATGCAGTTCGCCTCCCTGGACGGAACTGATGGGCGTGTACTGCGCGCGGAGGTGTGCGGGGACTCACCGGGTGAGGAGCCGAGGCTCCGTAGCAGCGGTTGGGAGCTCGTCGACTCGTGGTCCGGGCTCTGGCGGCGCGACATTCCCGCGGATTCCGACAGCGCTGCGGTGAGCGCGCTGGCGCTGGAGGCGATCAATGCGCTCCGGATGTCCTTCGGTGTCAGGGAGCCGGATGGCTTCACTTACCTGTCCTGGCAGGAGGCGCCGCCGAAGGCTGGCTGGCAGTTCTGGAAGTCAGGTGAGGACAAGGATCTCGTATGGGCCGATCTCGGCCTGTCGAAGGGCAAGGACAAGGCGGACTGAGACCGGGGCGATTCCGTCATGGCCCGGCTTCGCCCAACTTCAGTTCGTCGATTCTGTTTCATGCAGGATCCAAAGACAGTAATCTCAGGTGCAGATACGTGCCAGTGCCGGTGCCGGCATCGAGCTTCATGACGAAGGACATCGCAGACGATGGATCCTCCGCCCCGTCCCCTCTGACCGGGGTTCCGCTGCTTCCATCTCGACCCGGGTTCCAACACCTCGTCGATGGCCAAGGGATGAACCATGTCGCTGTGGGATCTGCTTCCGGAGACCCTCCGGGACTCTGGGTCCCTTGACGGCATCAAGGATTCCCTCGAAGCCGTTGACGACAGTGTCCTGATTCCAACGACGATCACCGAGCCCGACGGCTCACAGTGGAGCGTCAGAACCTTGTCGGTGGACGTTCCTGAGCTGCTCGGACTCCAGCTCGACTCGGCGACGGGACGATTCGCCGGGGACGCCGGGCCGGACTCGACGGCGCTTGAGTTCAGTTCCGAAACCCTCCAGCTCAGCCTCGGCCTACGGCTGACGGCCGGGGTGGAGGACGGCAGCTGGTTCCTTGACCTTGACACACCCGGGCTCCGGGTGGCCGTGCCGTACCTGAGGGGCGCCAAGCTTGACAGCACCGGCCAGCTCGTGGCGGATCCGGCCCATCCGCAGGTCCGGTTCCTGTTGCCGAGACTCGTGGTGCGCATCAACCAGCTCGACGCCGGCCCCGTTGGCGTGAAGCTCAAATCCGCCACCATCAGCGGGACGGCTGTCAACGATGTGTACACGGCCATCGCCATGTCTCCGCCGCACGCGCTCGTTGGGCCGGGCGACGTCGTCGGGTTCGCGTTCCGGACTGCAGTGTTGGACCTGTCATCGGAAGCGGGACCGCCTGATCTCCCACCCGAGGCCAGGTCCCTTCCGGACGCGTGGCAGGGCCTGCACCTGCCCGAGGTACGGCTGTTCGTTGCCCCCAATGGGCTGAAGGGGCTGGCGGTGTCGGCGGGGACCCGCAACCTGTGGATCGGGTTCGGGGAGCACGCCGGAGTAACCGGCATCTTTAGCGCCGTCGTGATCAACCGCGGGGCCCAACCCGTGATCAGCGGTCGTTTCATCACCGCCGGAGGACGCCACATTGCCGCGGTGCCCGGCGGGTCAGTGGAGGTGCCGGATGGCAGCCTGCTGCTGGTGGACACCGCGGGGGGCGTGGCGCCCATACGGGTCCGGATCACAGAGCAGGGCGGCGCGGCACAAACTGTTGACCGCATGACGGTTCACCCGCCCAAGAGCTACAGCGTGACCGCCACCGACGCGCTGGGCCACGCATCGGCCGCAGTGGTGTTCTCCACAGCCGTCGCCTCCGCCGAGACCACGCCGAGTCTGGGGGAGAGTCCGGCCACCATCGTGGCGCTGACCCCCGAGACGGGGCGCATCCGCATCGCGTCCCAGAGCTCCACTTCCGTCACCGTCGCCCTCGAGAGCGGTTTGGCCGCCGACTGGACCTGGCCGGGTGGCACCAGCGCGAACGCCACCACCGCAACCGTCGACGTGCCAGCTGGCGGCAACGTCGACGTGACGGCGGAACCTGCCACGCAGCGCGAGGTGTCCCTGGATTGTTACTTCAAGTTCGCGCGCCCCAGCCCCGGCCAGGAAGGCACCCGCTGGCCGTTCAACCCTGACCAGACCTCCAGCGCGCCGGCCACGTCGAGGACAGGGTTCGGCAATGCTGCCCCGTTCATCTCCGTGGCCACCGACCGCAGGGCCAGCATCGGGACAACGCCGCTCGTGATCGACGGCTACGCCTCGTTCGAAGTGACCCCCGGCAACCCCGACCGCAACGACAACGCCACGCACCGCGCCTACAACATGGCGCTCAGCCAACGCCGCATGGAGGCCACCCTCGCCGTCCTCACGGACCTGGGGTACTCCGTCACCCTGGGGTCAGCGCACGGCCACGAGTCCGCCCGCGACCAGATCGCTCCCGCCCCCGGCCTTCCCACCCCTGAGCCGGGCAGCAGCCACTGGTGGCGCGCCCGAGCACATTCCGTGGCCGAGGACGTCGAGATCCGGGCCCGCCTGGAGCGGGAGGCCAGCATCCCACCCGGCGAGGTGGTGCCGCGCGACGAAGCCCCCGCGGCCCCGCAGCGCCCCGATTGCTTCCTCGAACTCGGAGTCGAGGTTGAACTGATCCGCAACACCTTCGTGCGATGTGAACTGTGGGGCAAGTTCGACATCCAGACCACCGTTGAGAACAGCCTCGACGCGGGAGGTCAACCACCGCTCGGCGGCGCCGCGAACCCCGGTGACGGGCAGTGCATGTTCCGGGTGCGGCTACGGATCGCAACCGACGGCAATGCCTGGGAGACCATGGGAGAGTTCCGGGCAATGGAGTCCGACCTGGACGGTCTGGTGCGGCGCAGGCGGACGGACCCGGGTGTGGATCCCGCCGTGCTCGACGTGCTCGGCGCACTGGTGGTCCTCGGCCCCCTCTCGGCGCAGGCCGCCGAGCTCTCCCCGGCTGCCGGTGCGCTGGTCCAGCTGGGCTCCCTCGCGCTCGGGGCCAGCAGCGTCATCCAGACCAAGGTCATCAGCCTGTACGGCGCGGAGCTGCTCATCAGCGACGGCATCATCGCCCCCGACGGCAGCACCACCACCGACCGGGGAACCCAGATTGGCGTGATGCTGGACGTCGAGGTGGAGTTCTGGTTTGATCTGGCCGGCATCATCCAGGTGCCCGAGGACCGGCCCATCAAGGTGCGCTACAAGGCCATCGGGGTGCGCTCCACGTGGGACACTGGCGGCCCGGACCAGTACCTGCCCATCCCCGTCTTCGACCCCACTCGTGGCTACTCGCTGGACATTCAGCCGGGCTCGGTGCGGGCAAAGCCACCGCTGGACGAGATCCTCCAAATCTTTGGTGTGCGGGTCAGCCGCGACAACCCCACCTGGCTGGAGGTGGAACTGGGGATCAGCGTCCCACTCGGCCCCCTCACCGTTGAGTCCGTCCGGGTGCGCGCCCGCACAGACGCACTGGAGCCGCCGCAGCTCACCAAGCTGGCGGCGTCGCTGGACATCCCCGGCACCCTTCACGGGAGCGGCTCCGTGGAGTTGACCGACGCCGGGTTCAAGGCCACGTTCGATCTGACCATCGTGCCCCTGAGCGTCCGAGCCGTGGCCACACTGGCCATCGAGACCCGCAACGGCGTCACCGGGGTGCTCATCGGGATCGAGGTGGAGTTCCCGGTGCCGATCCCGCTGGGAAACTCCGGCCTCGGGATCTACGGCGCCATGGGTGGGATTGGCATCAACTACCAACGTCTGGAGGACGCCACCGCCACGGTGCCGGCCCTGGCGTGGCTGATGCAGCAGTTTGGTGCCTCCCGCAACTCGGTCATGCATCCCGACGGATGGGTGCACAGTCCCGGGTCCTACGCCTTCGCGGCCGGCATCCTGCTGGGGACCTCCGAGGGTGGCTTCGTGGTGCACCTGAAGGGCATCGTGATCATCGAGATCCCCGGGCCACGCCTGCTGCTGGTGATGAAGGCTGACGTCCTCAAGATGCCACCCGCGCTGACAGGCAACCGGAGCGCCACCTTCCTCGCCGTGCTGGACATCGACTTCGGGCGCGGCACCATCAGCCTCGGCCTGGTGGCGGGGTACACGATCGAGAAGATCCTGGACATCCGTGTGCCCGTCAGCGCGTTCTTCGACACCAGAGAGCCCGAGAAGTGGCTGGTTCACCTCGGCAGCTACGCCGACCGCGTCACTGTCAAGGTCCTGGGTGTCATTTCCGCCACCGGCTACCTGATGGTGCAGGGCAACGGCATCTCCATTCCTGTGCTGCCGGCCGTCCCCTCGGGGATCGCCATTGCCACCGGCTTCCACTTCCAGGCTGTGCTGATGGGCAGCAAGGCGGCCCGCCTGTACGTGGAAGTGGCCGCCGGGTTTGACGCCATCCTCGGGTTCGACCCGTTCTTCCTCGCCGGGAAGGTCTATCTCCGGGGCGAGCTGATGCTGTTCATCGTCTCCATCTCCGTCTCCGCAGAGCTGGAGATGGTGGTGGGCAAGCGGAAAGAGATCGTCGGCGGCGTGGAAGTGGTGCGCGACAACCCGTGGGTCCACGGCAAGGTGTGCGGCAAGGTTTCGTTCTTCTTCTTCTCCGTTCAGGGCTGCTGCGAACTGGAGATCGGTGGTGAGCCGGATCCGATGCTGGAGCCGGTTCCGCTGGTGGCGGGTGTCACGCTCATCAGCCGATCCCCCGCACTGGTGGAGGGTTCCGGTACGCAACGCCAGATCGACGGATCGTTGGGGGAGGCACATGACGTGGACGGGCCGAGCGATGCCGCCACGCCGTCGGTGCCGCTCGATGCCATCCCGGTTCTCCGGTTCGAGGTGCCTCCCGACGTCGAGGGGCTGGCAGTGATGGGGACCGCACCTGTCGGCACCACGGGGGTGGCCGGGGTCAGCGCCTGGCACAGGATCGGCGACCGCTGGTGGGCCTACCAGGTCACCGCCGTCGGGATCACCGGCGTGCTGGGTGCCGGGGAGAAACCGTCGACGTGGTGGCTGCAGGGCCCCTCCGACGCTTCGGACGCCCATGCTGCGTTGGCGTTGCTGAACTGGTTGCCGACGCCGTTTCCCCGTGCGGTCACCTATGGCAAAAACCTGCGCTCGCAGGTGGAGCACCGGTGGGGCACCGTCTGTGACCCGGTGGCGCCGCCGGCGGAGCTGTTCTGGACCTTCGCCGAGCAGGGCATCGGGCCGGACCCGGTGGGGTGGCTGCTGCCGTCGTCGCCCTGGCCCGACCCGCCGGCCGTGCGCCGCAACCGTGATCCCCGGCGTGAGTTGCTGGTCGACGAGCCGTGGCGCAGCGGCAATGCAGCCATTGACCTGCTCCAGGGCACCGACCCGGCGCTGGTGCTGGGCGACGTCACCGTCTGCCCGGACGGTGCGGTCATCGATCCGCAGGATCCCCTGAAGTCGTGGCGCAACGGAGACCCGTTCGGCTCCGAACCGACGATGTACGGCTCGCCGCTGCAACAGGTGGACGTGATGCTCAACTCCCTGGGCTCGACCACGCTCGCGGACCTGCCGGCTTACGTCAGTGCGCAAGCCACGGATCCGGAGCTGACGGGTGTCAGCACATGCCAGGGACGTGTACTTCGCTCCCCCATGGGCACCAGCGACAAGCCCGCGCCCCGCGGCTCGCCGGAAAACGCTGAGCGCGTCCAGAAGTTCTGGGAGGGGACCGGGCACAAGAGCGTGGGGCTCATGGATGCCGTCAGGCTCTCAGTCCGGGAACCCTTCGAGCAGCTCACCGTCCTCATCGACGCCGATGTGGAGGAGGCGAGGCAGTTGGACGTCGTGGTGCGCTCCCGCGGGGACGAGGTTGAGCGGCTGGTTGTCGGAGATTTCCCGGTCAGCGCGTCGAACCCCCTGCCGCCCAGGTGGGTGGATGTGTCCGGCCCCTGGGCGGCGCCACTGACCACCGCTGGACGGGTGGTGCATCGCCTCCCCGGCGACGCGAAGCGACACAGGTTGTTCCTGGTCGAGGTGAAGGCCGGCGATGAGGTGCTCATCGGGAGGCGTCACGACAGGCCCGGGCGAGCATTCCACGTCGTGGCCATCTCGGCACTGGTGACGAGCGAGGTGGAGGGCCATTCCTGGGACGAGACCGTGCGCACCCGGGACCAGGAGTCCCTGCAGACCGGCCTGGACCACGATCCGTCCGACCATGCCCTGCTGGCCCCCGACACGTCGTATGAGGTGGCGGTGACGTGGGAGTTCGCCATGGCTGAGGGAGCCTCGCGGCCCACGACGGCGCCCGCCTTCGCGAATCCCCGGACCCAGAGGTTCACCTTTGTCTCTGACCCGATGGATCCGCCGTCGAGCCGCCCCGAGGACCAGATCCACTGCTGCCCCCGGGACCTCGGGCCGTGGCTGCTCGACACCAGCCCCGGTATGGGGGACGACGCGGTGTTCTGCCACGAGCCACTGCGCGTGGTCTTTGCGACGCAGAATGTCACGGCCCTGTTCGCGGCGTACGGTCGCAGGCTGGAGGCGACGGTCCGCTCGGCCTCTGGCCACCACCCGAGACCGCCGGGTGGCGGAGCGCCGGGAAGTCCCGTGGCGATTCCCCTTCAGCCGATTGCGTTGGTGGACGCCACGGCGGACGACATCCTCGTCACCCACGAGAACAGCCCCGTCGGGACCCCGTTCGACGAGATGGTGCGCGATGTGGTGAACGGCCGGATCGATCCCACCACGGGCGAACGTGGACCCGCGCTGCCGTGCATCGACACCAGCGGCATGACGCGCACCACGTCGGAGTTGCGGCTCACCTACCACCTGGAACCGCTGACGGACTACATCTTCGACATCGAGTCCGTACCGATCTCCGGGGCTGGGGACCGCGTGCGGGTGTACCGGGCCAACTTCACCACGTCGCGCTTCGACACCGTGGCGGACCTGGTGTCCTGGCTGGCCCCGGTGCGCACCGAGCATCGACTGGTGCGCAACGTGGCACCCATCGCCTCGCTCCCGGCGCGGCCGACCGGCGACGAGTACGACGCGGGCGTCCAGCTCGCAGGTCTGCCGGTTCCGCAGCTGCCGTCGGCGCCGCGGGTGGAGATCTGGTGGAATGCCGACCCCGTGCCGCAACCCGTGGCCGTCGTCGTCGAATCCAGCGAGGCGCTCTACAGCACCCGGATCATGCCCACGCAGGTGGTGGGGCCCCACGATGCACAGGACCCCGAGCACGTCTGGTGGGCAGCTCGACGGCAACCCTGGCTGGAACTCCTGCCCACCTCAACGCCTCCGGACCCGACGGCGGAGGCGACCGTAACGGGCGCGCCGGTGGTGGCTCCGGGTGGGACGCGGGTGCTGTTCCGACTGGCCACTGGCATGCGGGGCACCCGCCTGGCACTGGACCTGGTGCAGGCCCTTGACCCCTTCGACGAGGTATCACCCGCGCCGGTGAGGGCCGTTGACATCACTCTGGACGGCGCCCCGTGGGAGGTGACGGACTGATGAAACGCGTGCATGACATCACCGAGTTTCGCGCGACGGCGCTGAGCCTGCCGTGGTCGAAGATCATTCGCAAGCGGTGGCGCGGGGACTTCCCCGTGGAGGACCACGTCCGATTGGCGTGGGCGTGCAGCGAGGACCTCGGCGTTCCAGCCGGACCCTTCACAGTGTGGGTGGCTGACAAGCCTGCACAGGCGCGCATGGGTGTGGACTTCAGCATCGAGCGGACAC
>CBDTVQ010000082.1:0-7771 GCA_965364045.1 uncultured Tessaracoccus sp.
ACCCGCCGCCTCAGCCCGCTCCCGCTCCCCATCCATGTACTAATATTAATCGAACCCTCTGACAGAAACGAGAAGCCCCCGCACCCGGACAACACCTGAGTGTCCTGCGACAACACCACGACGTCGCCGGATCCGTTGTCCACGTCCGGTGGCTGACCGTGGCAGCAACGGAGGCTGCCGGCATTGACCTTCCGTTCGAGCGCCAAACCCTTGATGTGATCGCGACGTCGCCGGCCACCTGAGGATCGGGCGGACCTCTGTCGACTCAGAGCACGTGCAGGCTCCCATCGCCCTCAAGCCTCACGATCTCGTCCAGTTCGAGCCGCGTCAACAGGTCATCATCGTGAGAGACAACCAGCAATGCGCCTTTGTAGGCGCGGAGACCCTCGACCAACTGGTCAACGCTCGTGAGATCGAGATTGTTGGTGGGCTCATCCAGCATCAGGAGTTCCGGAACCGGATCGGCCAGCAGGATGCGGGCAAGCGCAACGCGGAAACGCTCGCCCCCCGACAGGCCGGCAACCACCCGGTCCACCATGTCGCCCCGGATCAGGAAGCGAGCCAACTGGGCACGGATGTCGTGGGGCAGGCGTGTGGGCGCCGATTGTCGGATGTTCTCAAGGATTGTCGCGTGGTCGTCAAGGATCAGGTTCTGGTCGAGATGGCCCACGCGGGACGTGAAAAGTTCACCGTGGGCGACGAGTATCCGTGGCTCCTCCGGGTGAAGCAGTGTGCGCAGAAGTGAGGTCTTGCCGACGCCGTTGTCGCCCACCAGTGCAAGGCGTCGGCCACCAGAGAGGTGGACACTCTGATTGACGCCCACCAGTTCCGCCAGGTGTCGTCCTGAGGCGGTGTGCGGATCGATGACGTCGATCCGGATCTGGTCGTCGCCACGGATCGCATCCTCAGCTTCCCTCACGTGGCCCTTGGCCTGCAGCACCTTTTCGGAGGCACCGCGAATTTCGCCGGCACGGCGAGCCTCGGCTGACCGCTTGGCAGTCGGTTCCGAGAGACGCGGACCCCCCTTCACACGCTGAAACGTGGAGGCGTTCTGGCGAGCACGCCGGGCCATGGCGGTCTGCACGTGGTCGCGGTCACGCTTCTCGGACTGAAGTTTCTGCTCGGCGGAGCGAACCACCTGGGCGGCCGCTGCCTGCTCAGTCTCCAACTGGGCGAGGTAGAGGTCGTAGTTGCCACCGAAAACTCGCAACTCACCGTCGTGAACCTCGATGATGGAGTCCATTCGTCGAAGAAGCGCCACGTCGTGGCTCACCACCAGCAGTGATCCGGACCATCCGTCCACGGCGTCGTACAGGCGCATCCGGGCAGTGGCGTCGAGGTTGTTGGTCGGCTCATCGAGCACGGTGACTTCAGCCCGCGACAGCTCCAGTCGGGTGAGTGCCACCAACATGAGTTCACCGCCAGACAGCGTCCCGGCTCGCCGGGACAGCACATCATCGACGTCGAGGCTCGGAATCCTCCTGGACAGCAGGGCCGTGGCGCGTGCCTCGATGTCCCAGTCATCGCCGACGGCGTCGAAGTCAGCAATCTCGACGCTCCCCAGTTCTATGTCTGCAATGGCACGCTGAACGCCGTCGATGCCGAGGATCTCGGCAATCGTAGAGGTGGGCCGCTGCAGGAGGTCCTGGGGCAGGCTCTGGACCTCGTCGGGGACGAGGATCGACCCGGCAGTGGGGGACAGGTCACCCAAGATCAGGCGTAGAAGGGTGGTCTTTCCGGCGCCGTTGCGGCCGACGAGACCGACGCGGCCGGTGGGGATGGTGCACGTGATACTGCTCAGGATTTGTGGGCCGTCGTTGAAGGCGAGGCTCAGGTTGGACAGGACGATGGAGTGCGGTGCGGGCATGGTGTCTCCGAGGTGTCAGCGAGTGGATGCGCTGAAACCACGGCCCATGCGCGGGCCAGTTGAACAGCGCGGGATCACATCGCTGACAGGCGCACCGGACTGCCTTTCGTCGGGAACAGGACGTACACAAAACTATGTCGATCCTTACGGCCGGTCAAGGGTCGGCATCGGCGTGGAGCTGACACCGCGGGCGGGCAGATAGGATGGCCGATGCTGTAGCCGATGAAAGGAACACTATGAGCGACGAGCCCACCACCATCAAGCCGGTGGTTGCCGTGGTCGGTCGACCCAACGTCGGCAAGTCCACGCTGGTCAACCGTATTCTGGGACGCCGTGAGGCTGTCGTGCAGGACACCCCGGGCGTGACCCGGGACCGCGTGTCCTACGACGCAAACTGGGCCGGACGAGAATTCGTACTGGTCGACACCGGTGGCTGGATGTCCGATGCGAAGGGCATGTCAGCGCAGATCGCGGAGCAGGCCGAGTTGGCCATCTCCATGGCCGACGCCGTGATGTTCGTCGTGGACGCCACCGTCGGCACGGTTGACGAGGACGAGGCAGTCGTGAAGGTGCTCCGGCGCTCCAAGAAGCCGGTGATTCTGGCGGCCAACAAGGTTGACGATCAGCGCCACGAAATCATGGCCTCCACCATGTGGAACCTGGGGCTGGGCGAGCCATACGCCGTCTCCGCGATGCACGGCCGTGGCTCTGGTGACCTGCTGGATGCGCTCCTGAAGGCGCTTCCTGAGGAGGCCCCCGTCGAAACCTTCATTCAGGAGGCCGGACCTCGCCGCGTCGCCATCGTTGGCAAACCCAACGTTGGCAAGTCGTCGCTGCTGAACAAGTTGGCGCAGCAGCAGCGGGTCGTGGTGTCTGACATCTCCGGCACCACGGTTGATCCCGTGGATGAGATCGCCGAGGTGGGTGGCGAGATCTACCGCCTCATCGACACCGCAGGCATTCGACGTCGCGTCAAGGAGGCCTCCGGTCACGAGTTCTACGCCAGCCTGCGCACCCAAACCGCCATCGAGCGTGCACAGGTGTGTGTCGTGGTGGTCGATTCCTCCGAGGAACTCACGGAGCAGGATCTGCGGATCATGAGCAACGTCGAGGAGACCGGCCGCGCCCTCGTTGTGGCATTCAACAAGTGGGACCTGACCGACGAGGAGCGCCGTCGCTACCTGGATCGTGAGATTGAACGCGACATGGTGCAGTTCACCTGGGCCCCCACCGTCAACATCTCCGCACTGACTGGTCGCAACGTCGACAAGCTGAGCAAGGCCATCGAGGCCGCAGCGGAGGGCTGGGAGACGCGCGTCTCCACCGGCAAGCTCAACGCCTTCCTGGGGCGATTGACGGCCTCGCACCCGCACCCCGTTCGCAGCGGCAAGCAGCCACGTGTGCTGTTCGGCACCCAGGCGCAGAACTGCCCACCCACGTTCGCGCTGTTCACGAGTGCGAAACTCGACGACGGCTACGTCCGATTCGTTGAGCGTCGCCTCCGTGAGGAGTTCGGCTTCGTCGGGTCCCCGATCAACATCGAGGTGCGGGCGCGCGAGAAGCACAAGGATCGTTCCTGAGCCTCTGGCACGCGTCCCAGATTGATGACTGTGTTGGGTGTGGTGGCGACGAACCGTGCCATCACCGGAGCACTCATCCGCGAGCTCACCCTCGGTCCAACACTCGACTACCAACCACAAAAACAAGAAGCCCCGAACCTACATCCGTAGGTTCGGGACTTTCCGATGTCTTGCGACGTCACATGGTCGGGCTGACAGGATTTGAACCTGCGACCCCCTGACCCCCAGTCAGGTGCGCTACCAAGCTGCGCTACAGCCCGCCGTCATCATGTGACAACCTGAGTAGCTTAGCGACTCGAGGCCGTCTTGGCACATCGAGGTCAGTAGTGGCCATTGACGATGTTTCGCGAGGCTGATGACTGCAGGGACGTCTCGTAGGAAAGACTTTGCACGTCCCTCGAGCCGTGCGCAGCATCAGGGTTGACGCGGTATTCGGAGGATTCGCATAGGCAAGCCCCGCAGCCCCAGAATCCGTGCCGTCCCATGAAGACCACGTGGGCGTCGGACTCCAAAGATCATCAACTTCACCCGGCAATTGCTCGGCTGGGTGCACCATCAACGCAGCCACGAGTGAGCAGTGCGAGAGGATCGGGGGACGATGGTGACGGTGCTGCTGTCACTGGTCGAGGATGCGCAGAAGCGAGTCGACACCCTCGGGCGTCGGCTTGATTCGATGGAGATCACGAGGTCCCAATCGAGGATGGAGTTTCTCTGATCTCGTCTTGAAATGATTGGACGATCTTGGAGAAACGTGAGTACCTGCGGCGGATGATTCACAGGATCGGGCCAGGGCTGCCTTCGCTTGATCGGTGAACTCTTCACGCGAAGCGAGATCGCAGGCGATCCGTTCCAGGTATGTGACCTTGTCGAGTGTCTTGTACGAGAGACCGTGCGGGATCATCCGCGGCCTGTTCACTGACCCGCAGCGGCTATGGCGCGCCGGACTGAGAGCTTTCTCTGGCTACACGGCGCTTCCGGAGGCCTGGAGGATACGCGCGGGATCCGCGCGAAGTGTCCTTCCGCCCGATCTGGCGGACGTGCGTGACGTCGGTCACGAGGGACCGATGCTTGTGAAATCTGTGAGCCCGACAAGGTGCTTGTCCTTGTCAGGCAGTCATCAACTGCGGCACACGAGGCTGTGCACGACTCACTTCACGCTTGTGCTCTACCCTTCTGGGGGTGTCCCGCGCTTCCCCAGGCGGATAGCGTAAGCGACATGACTGATAATCCAAGCCGATGAGCACCGCACGCTTTCCTCCTGCCATCGGTGCCGATGTGGGACACACGCCACTGGTGCCGTTGACACACTTGTTCCGACGCCGGGACGTGAAGGTCTTCGCAAAGCTCGAGAACCGAAACCCGACCGGCAGTGCGAAAGATCGGTCAGCGCTCGGCATCGTGAAGGAAGCGTGGAACAGCGGTCGATTGAGGCGCGGGTCGGTTGTTGTGGAATCCAGCTCCGGCAACCTGGCCATGGCCGCCGCACGGTTGGGCGCGCTGCTCGGCTTCCGATTCGAATGCGTCGTGGATCCGAGGGCCAACAAGCGCACCATCTCGGCGATCGAGGCCTATGGGGCTCGCGTGCACCGCGTCACCGAGCCCGATCCGGAGACCGGCGACTGGCTTGTGGCACGGCTGGCCCGGGTGCGGAACCTCGTTGAGGCCACCCCCGGCGCCATCTCCTTCGACCAGTACTCCAATCTTGCCTCCATCCGGGCCCACGCAGACGGAACGATGCGCGAGATCGTCGATGCGGTGGGGCCACCTGATGCCCTGTACGTGGCCACCAGCACCACCGGAACCATCGGAGGATGTCTGCGGGTGGTCAGCGAGGAGGGTCTTGCCACACGTGTGGTGGCTGTGGATGCAGAGGGCAGCGTGCTGTTCGGGGGCAGCCGCGGCACCCGGATGCTCGCTGGCTACGGCGCGGGCATCGTGCCACCGCTGGCTGAGAAGTGCAACCCCAGCAAGGTCCTCCGCATCGACGACCTCGGTGCTGTGGTGGCGGTACGGGCGCTCGCACTGACGGAGGGCGTGCTCGCGGGAGCCTCCACGGGTGCAGTGATGGCGGCGCTGCTCGGGGACCTTCAGTCCCTGCAGGCAGGCAGCACCGTCGTCGCGGTTGTTCACGATGGCGGGATGCCCTACCTGGACACCGTCTACGACGACGACTGGGTGTGCCGTACTTTCGGAATCACTCCCGGCGAACTGCGCCGCAAGATCGATCTCTTGACAGGCTGAGCATGAAGGTCGCGATCATCGGTGCGGGGCCGCGTGGCCTCTTCGCCATCGAACGACTGTGGGCGTACCTTCCGTCTGCGCGCCGCGTCCGGGTGAGCGTCTTCGACCCCCGGGCGCCGGGTGTCGGTGCAGCCTACGATCCCTCACAACCCGACTACCTCCGGCTCAACGTCACCTCTGCGATGGTGGCTGCGGGATGGCCGGGGGAGAACAGGGTGCCGTCGTTTGACGAATGGCGCGCTGCCCACGGTGAGAAGCAGCCGCTCGAGCCTTTCCCGCCCCGGGCGCGCGTGGGTGAGTACCTGGCTTGGTTCTGGGAGTGGTTGGGCAAGCATGCTCCCCCCTCAGCCACCCTTGTTCACCGCCAACAGCGCGTTGAGACCATCACCCGTTTTGGCGAGGGATGGGCCGTCGACGGCGAATCCTTCGACGAGGTGCTCATGGCCACCGGTCACGAGACGTCCTGGCCCGGTGTCCTCGGTGGCGAGGCCGTGGTGCCGGCGGTCTTCCCCGTCGCGACGTGGCTGCACGAAGAGCGCGTGCCGCCAGGCAGCAGTGTCGCCATGCGCGGCGCGGCACTCACCTTCATCGACGCTGCCCTCGCCCTCACAGAAGGAAGGGGTGGTCGCTTCGAAGGGGAATGGCGAACCGGGTTGATCTACCGCCCAGCAGGGCGCGAACCCCGGGTCATCTGGCCCATCGCACGCTCGGGCCGCTGGATGGACCCCAAGCCCCAGCCGGGCACTCCACCCGCCACCCCAACGCAGGAGATCATAGCCTCGGGGCGTCGTGCGGTCATTGAAGCGGAGACGCTCCATGATGCCGTGGCAGTTGTGCGCAGCACCGCCGCCGAATTGGGTGCTGATCCTGCTGAAGTGGACGAGGTACTTGCCCCGCTGCACGGCTCCTCCACCGCCCTGCTGCGCGACCGGCTCGCAGCAGTGTCAGGAGCGTCACCAGCCGATGCCGCGTGGGCGCTCGGGCACGCCTGGCGAGGGTTGTACGACTCGCTGCGTGTTCGCTTCGAGGGAACCGGCCCCGGGTTCGAGGCGTTCGCCGACCTCGCCGGGAGGTTTGAACGCGTCGCCTTCGGCCCGCCGCCACTCAACGCCGCGAAGATCGTCGCTCTCATCGACGCCGGCATGATCGATCCCGGCTCGTTGGACACAGCCTCCATGCCAGGCGCCACGCCGACGGGTTTGCCCGATTCACCCGATGTGATCGTGGACGCAGTGCTGCCGCCCCCGGGCGTCGTCCCCGGCTCCGTCACGGCGAAACTTGTGGCGGAAGGGACGCTCACCACGGCCGAGGGGCGGCGTGGCGTCGCAGTGGGCGCCGACGCGAGTTGCCTCGACGAGAACGGTCGAGCCATCGCCGGGTTGGCGTGCATCGGCCGCGCCACGGAAGATGTGGTGATTGGCAACGACACCCTGAACAGGGCCATGCACCCCGCCGTCGATGGATGGGCGCGGCGCATTGCTGGGAAAGGCAACTCATGAGCCCCGCGGTACACGGTCTTCCTCGCCTGACCGGAAGGCGTGAACCCTGGATGGACGATCTCCTGGGTGACCCTCGGGGTGCGTCTGATCTGCTGGACCGGTTCGGCTCGCCGGTCAACGTCGTCGATCCGTCTGCGCTGGGCCGTAATGCAGCTGAACTCGTCGGCGCCGGGCGTGGCATGGGCGTCGGCACCCGGGTCTTCTACGCCCGGAAGGCGAACAAGACCCACGCCCTCGTCAAGGAGACGATCGAGGAGGGCCACGGCGTGGATGTTGCGAGCCTCGCGGAGCTGAGCCAGGTCCTCGACCTCGGCATGCCGCCGGAGCGGGTCATCGTGAGCGCAGCCATCAAGTCGGACGCCTTGCTGCAGTTGGCGGTGGAAAGCGGCGTGACGATCAGCGTCGACCACGTCGCCGAGCTGCATCGCATCGCTGGGATCTCACAGAGCGAGCGCCCTACTGCGGTGGCGCCGCGGCTCGCGCCCGGCCCGGCTCCCGGGGTGCCGCCCACCCGATTCGGTGAACTCGCCGGGGTATGGTTGGGGGCACTCGCGGAGCCGATCGACGGTGTGGCCGTAACCGGC
>CBDTVQ010000083.1:0-7699 GCA_965364045.1 uncultured Tessaracoccus sp.
ATCGGAGGAACTTTGACCCTGGTTGGGGGCAACAGGTAGCGCTTGTTGGAGGAGCAGACCTTCCTGAAATGGCACGAGACAGTAGAAATGCCAAGAACCCGCATCCGGGCTTGCCAGATGCGGGTTCTTCATGGTGGGCCTAACTGGACTTGAACCAGTGACCTCTGCCTTATCAGGGCAGCGCTCTAACCGTCTGAGCTATAGGCCCCCGTACCGCTCGCTGACTCTATCGCAACGATCGGCACGCGATCAAACCGGGCGGATCAGTCCTCTGCGAGCGTGACCTCGAGGCCACCCATGATGGTCGCTGCAAGGTTGTACAAGAACGCGAACAGAGTCGACACAGCCGTGATGATGACCACGTCAATGGCTGCCAGTACCGCTGCGAAACCAAGGATCCGCGACCCACCGATGTAGTCCTGCACCCGGAACTCGCCGCCCGGGCTCTGGTCCCCCACCAGGGTGGTCACGAACGAGTCCACGGCCTCCAGGGCACCAGAACCCAGGATGATGGCCCACAGCACGTAGACGATCACGATCAACATCACACCGAAGCCGATGGAAAACAGGAACGTCGTCTTCATGACAGACCAGGGATCGACTCGTGCCAACCGCAGGCGAGCCTTGCGAGTGCGTCGCGACCCCGCCCTGGGTGTCATCGGCGCAGCCTTCGAAGCGCCGTCGACGGATTGTGCAGACAGCGGCACGCCCGGTGCGGAAGCGGTGCTTGAAGCGCTGCTTGCACTTCTGCCTGCCGGTCTCACCGGTGCCGGGACAGCGGAACCCAGCGGGCGGGTGGCCCACTCAACCGCCGACTGATTCCGATCGTTGACTCCGGAGACAGCTGTGGTCTCCATGGGAGACTCCTCGTCCCGTTGCCTGCGTGAACCAGAAGTGGCGGACGAGCTCACGTCGACGGATGTCGCCGATGACGGGCTGCCCGCACTGCCACCGTCACGGTAGAGGTCACCGCCCGTCTTGTCGCGATCCAACGAGAAGTCCAGACCCGGGGAGCCATCGGCGCCGGGCCAGCGGGGGGCGTCACTCATCGCCGTCCTCCTGGGTCAAATCGCCAACCGGAGCGGCTGGCGTCTCTGACTCCAAGGTACCGTCTGCCATCGGATCAACCACGTCCTGCGACATTGTGTCCACCGCTTCCCCATTCTCCAGTTCGGCGTCCTCGACGGCCTCCACCTCGGACTCGGGGTACAGCGCGATGGCCGCGACGGTGTCGTCGCCACGCACGCCCACGAACTTCACTCCCATGGTGTCGCGTCCCTTGACGGCCACCTCGGACACGAGGCTGCGCGTGATCTGACCGGACATCTTGATGGCGATCACCTCGTCAGCCTCGGCGACGATGAGCCCACCCACCAGGGATCCACGATCCTCATTCAGGCGCATGGCCTTGATTCCGAGACCGCCACGACCCTGCTGCCGGTACGCCTCCACACGGGTACGTTTGGCAAACCCGCCGTCGGTCACGGTGAAGACGAAGCTGTCCGAATGGTCCTCGGCGTCGCGAAGCACAGCCATGCTCAGCAACTCATCCCCGGCACGGAACTTCATGCCCGTCACACCGGAGGTGGCGCGACCCATGGGTCGCAGCTGATCATCGGATGCCTGGAAGCGGATGGCCTGGCCCTTGCGGGAGATGAGCAACACGTCATCCGCGGAACTGCACAGCTGTGCACCGATGAGCTCGTCGCCCTCCTCACGGAAGTTGATGGCAATCACGCCGGCCTGGCGGGGTGAGTCGTAGGACGTCAGCGCCGTCTTCTTCACGAGCCCGTTTTTGGTGGCCAGCAGCAGGTACGGAGCATCCTCGTAGCCGCCAATGGTGAGCACCTGGGCGATCTTCTCTTCTGGAAGGAACGAGAGCAGACCGGCGACGTGACCGCCCTTGGCGTCGCGCCCCGCCTCCGGCAGCTGCCAGATCTTGCTGCGGTACACGCGGCCATGGTTGGTGAAGAACAGCAGCCACTGGTGGTTGGTGGCCTGGAAGAGGTGCGCAACCTCGTCGTCGGGACGAAGCGTGGCGCCGCGCACACCCTTGCCGCCCCTGCGCTGCACGCGGTAGGAATCTGCGCGGGTCCGCTTGGCGTACCCGCCGTGGGTGATGGTGACGACGACGTCCTCGTCGGGGATGAAGTCCTCGTCCGAGAAGTCACCATCGGCAGCGACGATCCTGGTGCGGCGCTCGTCACCGAACTTGTCGACGATCTCCTGCAATTCCTTGGAAATGATGGAGCGCTGACGCTCCACGCGGGCCAGGATGTCCTCCAGGTCCTCGATCTTCGCCTCGAGTGCCAGCAGGTTGTCGATGATCTTCTGGCGCTCCAGCGCGGCGAGGCGGCGGAGCTGCATGTCGAGGATCGCAGTGGCCTGGACGTAGTCAATCCCCAGCAGTTCCATCAAACCGGTGCGCGCGTCATCGGTGCTCGGGGAGCGGCGAATCAGGGCGATGACCTCGTCGATGGCGTCGAGCGCCTTCACGAGGCCGCGGTAGATGTGGGCCTGCTTCTCGGCGTCGGCGAGTTGGTACTCGGTACGGCGACGGATGACCTGCAGCTGATGCTTCACCCACAAGGAGATGAACTGGTCCAGACGCAGCGTGCGCGGGACCTCGTCCACAAGGGCGAGCATGTTGCAGCCAAACGTGTCCTGCAACTGCGTGTGCTTGTACAGGTTGTTCATGACGACGCGGGGCTGGGCGTCGCGCTTCAGCACGATCACGAGCCGGAGTCCGGTGCGTGCGGAGGTGTCGTCCTTGATGTCGGCAATGCCCGTGAGTTTGCCGCCATTGACGAGATCGGCGATTTTCACCACCAGGCTGTCCGGGTTCGTCATGTACGGCATTTCCGTGATGACGATGTGGGTGCGACCGGTCTTGGGATCCTCCTCCAGGTCCATCACGGCGCGCATCGTCACGGACCCACGGCCGGTGCGATAGGCATCTTCGATGCCCGAGCGGCCCACGATCAGGGCGCCGCCGGGGAAGTCAGGGCCCTGGATGCGCGCCATGGCGGCCTCCAGCAACTCCTCCTTCGTGGCGTCGGGATTCTCGAGCGCCCACTGCACGGCGTCATTGATCTCGCGCAGGTTCTGCGGCGGGATGTTGGTGGCCATGCCGACAGCGATACCCGTGGAGCCGTTGACCAGCAGGTTCGGGAACCGGGCCGGCAGCACAACGGGTTCGGACTCACGGTTGTCGTAGTTGGGCTTGAAATCGACGGTACCCTGCTCGATTTCGCGCACCATCTCCGCCGCAGGCCAGGCCAGCTTGCACTCGGTGTATCGCATTGCAGCGGCCTTGTCATTGCCCTGGCTACCGAAGTTGCCCTGCCCGGTGACCAGCGGCAGGCGCATGGCCCACGGCTGGGCGAGGCGCACGAGGGTGTCGTAGATGGCCGTGTCGCCGTGCGGGTGGTAGAGGCCCATGACCTCACCGATGACGCGGGAGCACTTGTTCCAGCCACGATCCGGGCGGTAGCCGCCATCCCACATCGCGTACAGGACGCGACGGTGCACCGGCTTCAGGCCGTCGCGAACGTCGGGCAGCGCCCGCCCGACGATGACGCTCATGGCGTAGTCGAGATAGCTGTTCTGGATCTCCACCTGCAGGTCGATCGGCTGGACGGTCCCCAACTGCGGCGGAATGATCTCGTCGACGAGGCTCTCGTCAGAGTTGCCCGTGGGGCTTTGTGGTGTGTCAGTCATCTCTTACCTCGTGCTCAAATATCCAGGAAACGGACGTCGCGGGCGTTGTGCTGAATGAAGTTGCGGCGCTGTTCGACGTCCTCGCCCATCAGGATGGAGAACATCTGGTCCGCCATGGCGGCATCCTCGAGCTGCACCTGCAGCAGGATGCGCTTCTCCGGGTCCATCGTGGTGTCCCAGAGGTCAGAGGCGTCCATCTCACCAAGACCCTTGTAACGCTGGATGGGGTTGACGTTGGGGAGCTTCTTGCCCTCGGCCAGACCACGATCGCGCATCATGTCGCGCTCCACATCGTTGTAGGCCAGTTCGTGGGGCGAGTTGCTCCACCGCAGACGGAACAGCGGCGGCTGCGCCAAATACACGTGGCCGGCGTCGATCATCGGCCTCATGAAGCGAAACAGCAAGGTCAGAAGCAGCGTCCGGATGTGCGCGCCGTCCACGTCAGCGTCAGCCATCAGGATGAGCTTGTGGTACCTGAGCTTGTTGAGGTCGAAGTCCTCCTGGATACCGGCGCCGAGAGCGTTGATGATCGCCTCGACCTCCTTGTTCGCCAGGATGCGGTCAATGCGAGCCTTCTCGACGTTCAGGATCTTGCCGCGGATGGGCAGGATGGCCTGGGTCTTCGGGTCGCGACCACCGCGTGCAGAGCCGCCTGCGGAGTCACCCTCGACGATGAAGACCTCACACTCTTCTGGGTTCGTGGACTGGCAGTCCACCAGCTTGCCGGGGAGGCCACCGCCACCGAGCAGGCCCTTACGGCTGCGGGCCATGTCGCGCGCCTTCCGGGCAGCGACGCGAGCGGCAGCAGCAGCCTGGGACTTGCGGACGATGTCCTTGCCCTCGCTGGGGTTGCGTTCGAACCAGTCACCCAAGCGGTCATTCATCACGCGCTGCACGAACCCTCGTGCCTCGGTGTTGCCGAGCTTGGTCTTGGTCTGGCCCTCGAACTGCGGCGCGGACATCTTGATGCTGACGATGGCAGTCAGGCCCTCACGGATGTCGTCTCCGGAGACACGATCCTCGGACTTCTTGACGAGACCCCACGTCTGGCCCCACCGGTTCACGGTGTTCGTCAACGCGGACCGGAAGCCCTCCTCGTGCGTGCCACCCTCGTGCGTGTTGATGGTGTTCGCGAACGTGTGGACGCTGGTCGAGTAGGACGAGTTCCACTGCATGGCGATCTCCACGCCCATGCCCTGGGACTCGGCGTGTGCCTCGACGGCAATCACCGTGTTGTGGATGGGGTCCTTGGAGCCGGCGAGGAACTTCACGTAGTCAATGAGACCGTCCTGGTAGCAGAACGAGTCATGACGATGCTCGTCTTCCTCATCGTCGAGGGGATCATCGCCCGCGTGCGTGCGCAGATCCGTGAGCGTGATCTTGAGTCCCTTGTTGAGGAACGCCATCTCACGGAAGCGGGTGGCAATCGTGTCGTAGTTGAATTTGGTGGATTCGAAAATGTCGGCGGAGGGATAGAACGTGATGGTGGTGCCGGTCTCGTCCGTCTCCTCCAGCTCGACCAGATCCGCCTTGGGTACGCCCATCTCAAAGGACTGCGCGTAGCGGTGCCCATCTCGTCTGACCTCGACGATGAACTCCTGGCTGAGCGCGTTCACCACCGAGGAACCGACGCCGTGGAGACCGCCGGACACCTTGTACCCGCCGTCGCCGAACTTGCCGCCGGCGTGAAGCACCGTGAGCACGAGCGTGACAGTGGGGATCTTCTCGATCGGGTGTTCCTTGACCGGGATGCCTCGGCCGTCGTCAGAGACGCGCACACCACCATCATCGAGAAGCGCAACGTCGATCTGGGTGCAGTACCCGGCCAGCGCCTCGTCGACGGAGTTGTCAACGATTTCGTGCACCAGGTGGTGCAGGCCGCGCTCCCCCGTGGAGCCGATGTACATACTGGGGCGCTTGCGGACGGCCTCCAGTCCTTCGAGGACCGAAATCTGGTCAGCGTCGTAGACACCTGAGGAAGTGGTGTCGCCCTTATCGGTCAACTCCTCCAACCGTTCGGTGACCAATTCCTCTGCGAGCTCTTCCGACACTGAATCTCCCGTTCACACAGATCAGCCGTCGGAATCCGACGGCTTGGACAACCCCTCCATCTTACCCTGTCCAGTGCCGAATCACCGTGTCCAAAGCTCCTGAAACCGCCCTTAAAACGTCCGGGATACGTGTTTGGAGCGAGTCCGGGGGGCTGACTGGTCTCCCGATACGGCTCCGTTGTGTCCTGGGCGCTCACAGGCCCGTTGTGCGACCTTGCAGTTGAGCGCCCGGGCGTCCGTGATCCGGACCGGGCTGTCGCGACCCAGTTTGTGGAATCCCATGGGCGACAATGATCCAAAGGACCGCAACCGTTGCGGATTGAGGAGTCCTGCCGTGAACACCCTCCCTCCACTGCGAGTGTTTTCGCGCAGACGCCGCCCCGCCACCCCATTCATGGTGATGACTGCGATTCTGACCCTCACCCTCACCGCCTGCGCACAGCCTGATTCCGGGCCCAGGATCAGCAGGAGCAGCACCGCCAGCGAATCTCCTGACTCGTCCCCCTTGGCCCCGGCCACCCCTGAAGACGGCACCCTGATCTGGGGCAAGGACAACACCCCACCGGACAGCGGCTGGCAGAAACCTGAACTCGGTGTCAGCCATGCGGATCCGGTCTACGGCACACAGACCCAGCGCCTCACATCGGCCGAGGGCACCCGCTTTGATCGCAACAGCTACAGCCGTCGCCAGGCGGAGAACGCCGACGGCTCACTATTCTTCACCTACCACGGCTCAGCCCAGTACCACGTGTACTCCACGAGCGACGCCGCACTCGTGTCAACCCTGCGCATCCATCCCGACAGTGAACCGCAGTGGCATCCGAGCGATCCGGATCTCATCCGGCATCTCAACGGACCCAACGCCTCCACCGGGACCCTTGTGCTTCTGGAGACTGACGTCACCACGGGGACCACGACGGTGATTGCCGATCTGACGGAGGACCTCGAGGAGGTCCTCCCGGAAGCCCTCTATCTGACGGATCGGAGTGAGGGCTCACCGAGCCAGGACGGTATTCGCTACGCCTGGATGGCATATGACGCGGATGAGCGCCCCGTGGGGCTTATCAGTTACGACCTGGGCACTCGGCAGTTGCTGGGCACCACCAATCTTCCCGATTCCACAGATTGGGTGAGTGCGTCACCCACGGGCGAGTACGTCGTCGCGTCATCGGAATCAGGCACCTACGTGTACGAAGCCGACCTCACCAACCGTCGCCTCCTCACCGAAGCCATCGAGCACAGCGATCTCGCCCTGGGGGCTGATGGGCGCGATCGTTACGTCTACATCGATTTCAACTCCTCCAGCGCGACCGCGGGCTGGTTGACGTCGGTGGATCTCGACACCCTGGAGCGCACGAAATTGTTTGACGCCTACGACGACGCCAACACGTCGATGCACATATCCGGAAAAGGGTACGAAAAACCCGGTTGGGTGATCGTGTCCAGCTACAACTGCAAGGTGGAGGGAGCCTGGACGTGCAACAAGGTCCTGGCCGTGGAGCTTGATGGCGGCCGCATCCTCAACCTTGCCCACACCTACAACTGTGGAGAGGACTACTGGAGCGAGACCCAAGCCACTGTGAACCGATCCTTCACACGCGTGTACTTCAACTCCGACGGTGGATCCTGTGGCATTGACGCCGAGGTGTACCGCCTGGAGGTTCCCTCCTTCGGCTGATGCGACGCAGAGTCCAAGCAGTCACCGCCCACAGCAGTCGGTCACCCCGGGGACGGCTGGTCAGATCCGTCCATCTCCACGATGTGGTGCTGGCGGGGGCTTCCCTAGAGCTGTGGCCGAACCGACAGAACCGCCACCGGTTGATCACGGTATGCCTCGGGGATCGTGACGACTCCATCGACAATCTCCACGGAGGCGTCGCCACTCCAGCGGGCTTCCGTGAACCTCTTCAACTCTTCCGGCAGCTCGA
>CBDTVQ010000084.1:0-7654 GCA_965364045.1 uncultured Tessaracoccus sp.
TACCAGCCGAGGCCGTTGACCACGGCCGTGTTACCGGTCTCAACGAATGCTGCGAACTTTTTGGGCATGGCCATCGCCAGCACCACGAACAACAAAATTACGCCCAACGCCGGATAGAACACCCACGCCTTGGGCTTCAGCGCATATTTCACCTCCGCCACTTCTTCGAGTTCGGGGGTGCGCGGCGGCGTGTTCACAGGTGAATCCTCAAGTCATGGGGCAAAAGAGCAAAGGCCAAGATAGCGAGAACATTGGAACCGACCCAATCGTGGGGTTCCGATACGGCTATGGTGGTCGCCGGTCGTCCACCTGCTGACGGCAAGCTTTTCCGATGGGAGGCAGGCGTGCGACGGCCAAGAATAGACTCCTTCCTGCTGCTGATCCTCGGATCGGCAACCCTGGCGTTTCTGCTGCCTGCGACAGGTCGGGCTGCGGACGTGTTCAACGTGCTCACCACCGTGGCGATCTTCGGGCTCTTCTTCGGCTACGGGGCCCGCTTGTCACTGAACGAGGCCTGGGCCGGTCTGAAACACTGGCGTCTCCACGCCTTGATCCTGAGCATCACGTTCGGGCTCTTCCCGCTCGTTGCAGTGGCGATCCGCTTCCTCCCCGACGGGGTTCTCGGTCCCTCCCTCGCGCTCGGGTTCGCCTATCTCTGTCTGGTTCCCTCCACCGTGCAGTCGTCCATCACCTTCACGTCGTTGGCCCGCGGCAACGTGCCCGGCGCCATGGTCTCGGCAACCTCGTCCAACCTGCTGGGAGTGGTGCTGACTCCCCTGCTGGCGGCGGCACTCCTGCCCTCCAGCGGAGACACCGCCATCACGCTGGACTCCTTCGTCGCTGTCCTGCTGCAACTCCTGCTGCCGTTCATCCTGGGACAGCTGTCCCGACGCTGGACTGCCTCCTTCATGGTCCGCCGGAGAGCCGGACTGAAGTACGTGGACCAGTTCGTGATCTGCCTCGTGGTGTACGGCGCATTTTCAGACTTCTTTGCCTCCGGTGCGTGGCGCGAAGTTGCCCTGAGTGACTTGATCACTCTCCTGGTCATGTGCCTTGCGCTGCTGGGTTTCATGCTCTGGTTCACGTGGTGGCTCGGTGGAAAGTTGCGATTCTCCCTGGAGGACCGGATTGCCATCATGTTCTGTGGGACAAAGAAATCGCTGGCCACAGGTGTCCCCATGGCCAGCGTTCTATTCGTCGGTCAGTCTGTGGGCCTCATCGTGCTCCCACTCATGATCTTTCATCAGGCACAACTGATGGCTTGCAGCGTCATCGCCCAGCGTCTGGCAGACCGACCGGAGCCGGCTCAACCGGGCTGAGCCCGAATCAGCTCACTCCTCCTGGGGCTCAGCCGAGGTGGGACTCGTGGAGGGCTGTTCTATGGCCGGTGCAGCGCCGCTGGTTCCCAGCTGTGCTGAGAGACCTCGTTTGCCACCGCCCTTCTTGCCGATGCCGGGATTGTCCAGCGCCTGGGCCTCGTCGATGGCCTTCTGCACGGTCGCCTGCGAACGCTCCCGATCCCGCTCAGTCTGCTCCTCGATCTCGGCCTGCACGTCCACCTTCTCGGGTGCCTTGAAGTCGCCGCGAGCCCTGTCCGAATACTCACGGCTGACTTCCGGAGCACCCGAGCCGGCTCCTGCGACCTGTCCGAGTCCCTTGAGTGCATCATTCAGCTCGCTCGGAATGATCCACATCTTGTTGGAGTCACCCTGGGCCAGGTTCGGCAGCATCTGCATGTACTGGTAGGCGAGCAGCGCCTGGTCCGGTTGTCCGGCATGGATGGCGTTGAACACTGTCGTGATGGCCTGCGCTTCACCCTCGGAGCGAAGCATCTGCGCCTGCCGGTCCGCCTGCGCTGACAGCACTGCGGCTTCCCTGGCACCCTGGGCGCGAAGAATGGCCGACTCACGGTCACCGCCAGCCGAGAGAATCTGCGACTGCCGCTGACCCTCGGCAATCAGGATGGTGGCGCGCTTGTCCCGTTCGGCACGGGCGCCCTTCTCCATGGCGTCGCGGATGGTTGCCGGCGGGTCGATGGCGCGCAGTTCGACGCGGTTCACCTTGATTCCCCACTTGCCGGTCGCCTCGTCCAGCACCATACGCAGTTTCTGGTTGATCTCGTCGCGCGATGTGAGGGCCGTCTCGAGGTCCATCCCACCGATGATGTTGCGCAGCGTGGTCATTGTCAGCTGTTCGATGGCGCCCCGGTAGTCCTGGGCTTCATAGGCGGCCCGGACCGGGTCGACAATCTGGAAGTAGATGACGGAGTCGATGGACACCATCAGGTTGTCCTCGGTGATGACTCCCTGCGGCGGGAAGGGTACGACCTCCTCCCGAACGTCGAGGTCATGCACGATCTTGTCGAAGATGGGGATCACGAGGTGTGGTCCCGGTTCGAGCTTGCGGCGGTACTTGCCGAGTCTCTCCACGATCCCGACGTGTTGCTGTCGGATGATCTTCAGCGTCATGGACAACAACAGCACCACAACGATCACGAGACCGATGAGCACGAATTCCATTTTTTTCTCCTTGGCTCTTGGTCAAAATCTTTCAGTTCCCGCGCAACTGGCGGGTGATGGGGTCAACGGGGTAGACGATCAGGGTGATGCCGTCGATGCCGTAGACCTCGACATCGTCGCCCGGGCCCACGGACATGGAGGGATCAAACGCGCGGGCGTCCCAGATCTGGCCCTGCACCTTCACCTCGCCGACGGAGGCGGTGATCTCGGCGGTGGCCACTCCGGTGGAGCCCACCAGGGATTCCAGCGAAGAACGGTACCCGGGGGCGTTGCGCACCTTGCTCAGGAGTGTGGGCCGCAGGACGACGAGAGTGAGGATGGCCACGGTGACTGCGACGACCACCTGAAGCCACCAGAGCCCCGGAAACACCAACGCAGTGGCGCCACCGGCCGCGGCACCGGCCGCGAGCATCAGCAGCGTCAGGTCCAGCGTCAACAGCTCTGCAGCGGCGAGTCCGAGCGCTCCCACCCCCCAGAACGCCCAGCCGTTGGCCGTGAGCCACCCGACGAAGTCCTCACCCATGGCGGGCCGCCGCTCTGGCGCTCCATCTGCCGTGGGTCTCGCTCACGTGGAGCGACATCCCGAAGGTCCGGCTCAGGAGTTCATCGGTCAGGACATCCGCGATGGGGCCGGCGGCCACGATGTCGGCGTCGGCGAGCAACAGGCAATGGGTAATGCCCTCCGGGATCTCCTCGACGTGGTGGGTCACGAGGACGGTGGCCGGGGCATGTGGATCAGTGAACAGTTCTGACAGCGTGGCCAGCAGCGATTCCCGTCCTGCAAGATCGAGACCACTGGCGGGCTCATCCAGCAGCAACAGCTCGGGATCCGTCATCAGCGCCCGCGCAATCTGGGCGCGCTTGCGCTCCCCCTCGCTCAGTGTGCCGAACGTCCGGTCAGCCAGATGGTCAATTCGCAGGTCGACGAGCAGGGAGCGGGCCTGACCAAGGTCCATCTCCTCGTACTCCTCGTTCCAGCGCCCCACGACGGCATGGGCTGCCGACACCACCACGTCGAGCACCTTTTCCTCTCGTGGAAGCCGGTCCGCCAGCGCGGTGGAGGTCAGTCCGATGCGCGGGCGCAACTCAAACACGTCCACCGTGCCCACAACGTCGCCCAGCAGACCGACGACACCGTCGCTGGGGTACATGTTGGCCGAGAGCACCTGCAGCAGGGTTGTCTTGCCCGCACCATTGGGTCCGAGCACCACCCAGCGCTCGTCCTCATAGATGGTGAGATCGATTGAATTGAGGAGGGTTGATGTTCCGCGTGTAATCGTCACGCCCGCCAGTTCCGCCACCGCTGCCATGGCGACAAACCTACCCGACGTGCGCAGCGACGAAGGGGAGGCGAGCCTCAGGCTCCCGTGGCGTGCAGGCCGCCGTCAACGTGGACGATCTCGCCGGTGGTTGCCGGGAACCAGTCGGACATGAGTGCAACCACAGCGCGGGCCGTGGCCGTGCCATCGTTGGCATCCCAGCCCAACGGCGCACGTTGGGCCCAGATGTCATTGAATGTGTTTGCGCCGGGAATGGCCTTCTTCGCCACCGACTCGATGGGTCCGGCTGCCACGATGTTGGAGCGGATGCCCTCGGGGCCGAGATAGCGGGCAAGGTAACGGGAAGTGGATTCCAGCGCTGACTTGGAGACACCCATCCAGTCGTAGGTGGGCCAGGCGACAGTGGCATCAAAGGTCAGCCCGACGATGCCGGCACCACGGTTCAGCAGGGGGTGCACGGCCATGGTGAGGCTCTTCAACGAGAACGCGGAGACGTGCAGCGATTGGGCGACGTCCTCCCAGCCGGTCTCGAGGAACTTTCCACCCAGCGCTGTTTCAGGGTTGGCGTAGGCGATCGAATGAACCACACCATCCAGACCGCCGGTGAAATGCTCCTGGAGCACACCCGGCAGCGCCTCAAGATGCGCCGGATTCGTAACGTCGAGCTCGATGACGGGCGGTGAGGGCTCCATGCGTCCAGCGACGCGCTTTGCCAGCGACACCGCTCGCCCCATGGAGGAGACAACGACATTGGCTCCCTCCTGCTGCGCGATCACAGCCACCGAATGCGCGATGGAGGTGTTCATGGTCAGGCCCGTGACCAGGATGTTCTTGCCCTCAAGAATTCCCATGTGTTGTGTCTCCAGAGTTCATAGTGTGAAAAAGGTTGTGGGTGATGCGTTGGTGGGGTTTCAGCCGGCTCAGTGGCCCATGCCGAGGCCACCGTCGACGGGGAGCACGGCGCCAGAGATGTACCCGGCATCGTCCCCCGCCAGGAACAGAGCGGCCGCGGCGACGTCGGAGGACTCCCCCAGCCGGCCAGCAGGGATCCGTGCCTCAAAGCCCTTGATGGCCGCCGCAGGCAGGGCCGCGGTCATGTCCGTGTTGATGAAGCCCGGTGCCACTACGTTGCACGTGATGTTGCGACTGCCCAGTTCCCGGGTGAGGCTGCGCGCGATGCCCACCAGTGCAGCCTTGGAGGCTGCATAGTTCACCTGACCGGGATTGCCCATGAGGCCGACCACCGACGACACGAGGATGATGCGCCCGAACCGTCCACGGGTCATGGGGCGTGCCGCACGGCGCACGACGCGGAAGGTCCCGGTGAGATTGGTGTCGATGACCGTGTCCCAATCGTCGTCGCTCATACGGGCTATCAACGTGTCCCTGGTCACGCCGGCGTTGGCGACAAGCACCTCCACCGAGCCCAACTCGGCCTCCACCGTGGTGAAGGCGGCGTCCACCTGGCCCTGGTCCGTCACGTCGCACACGACACCCAGCACGCCCTCGGGCACCGAGCCGCTGCGATACGTCGCCGCCACCCTGTATCCGGCATCGCGAAACTTCTCGGCGATGATGCGTCCAATTCCCTTGGAGCCGCCAGTGACCAGTACAACTCGAGATTCCTGCACGGCCACAACCTATCGCACCCCACGCCCGGGGCAGGGAAACCCGTATGCGATCCTGAAAGACTGCTTGTGAAGCCTAACTATGATTGGCTCGTGCCAGGGAACAAGCAGGACCCGGAAGCGATCGTCATCACCAATGCCGGTCGCAACAAAACCTTGGACATTGATGCCCGCAACAGGCGCTATCTAGCGACAATGGCAGTCCGGACCGCCTGTTTTCTTGCCTTCCTCGTCGTCCCCGGGTGGTGGAAGGTTCTGGCGCTTGCCGGGGCCGCACTGCTTCCCATGGTGGTGTTGCTGGCGAACGCCTCGGACAACAGGCCCCCTCCACTTGTCACTCCCGACGGCGAGGAGGACAGTGGGACCCTGGCCCTGCCGGGCACAGCAGTCATTCAAGGAACAGTGGAGGAGCCTGAGTGAAGAAACTGGTGCTGCGCTGGATCGCTCTCGCCGTGTTCCTCGTCCTGTTGGCGCTGCTCTTCGTCAATCTCGGGGAATGGCAACTTGCCCGACTCGACGAGACCCGTGAGCAGAACCAGGCGGTCGCCCGCAACCGGGATCGACCCGTCGTCGAATACAACGACGCAATGGGCCAGCCAGTCACAGAGGAGAAGCAGTGGCAACGCGTGCGTCTCGTCGGCAGCTACACCGGAGTGCAGTACCGGGCCAAGTACAGGAACCACGGCGGTCCGGGCATCGAGGTTCTGTCCATTTTCGAGACCACCTCGGGGGATTCGGTCCTCGTGGACCGTGGCTTCATCCCCAAGCAGCAGGGCAGACCCGATACCGAGATCCTGCCACCGGTCCCTGACGGTGAGGTGGAGGCCATCGGCTATCTGCGTCGGGACGAGCGCGCCAAGGAGAACGCCGTCACGCCGCGGGATTTCCAGGTGCGGTTCATCAGCTCCGACGCCATTGGCACCTCACTCGGCACGGATCTGCTGCCCGGCTACGTCAGTTTGACCGAGTCAACCCCCAGCAACGGTGAGGTGCTGCAACCCATCGACCCTCCCCCGGATTCCGAGGGCAACCACTTCTCCTACGCACTGCAGTGGTTCGCATTCGGCGTCATCGCTCTGGTCGGCATCGTCGTACTCATCCGCTCGGATTTGAAGGATCGGCGCAAGGCGCAACGGCGCGCGGCACGGCTGGCAGGGGCAGCCGTCGCCGTCGATGAGCCGGTCCGTTGACCGCGCTGAGCGACATCTCACCCTGGCTGCGCTGCCCGGTCTGCCAGCAAAGCCTTCACGCGTCGGCCTCACACCTGGCCTGTGCGTCGAATCACAGCTTCGACATCGCTCGCCAGGGCTACCTCAACCTGCTCGGTCATGCTGCTCCCGCGAACGCTGACACTGCACAGATGGTGGCTGCTCGTGACCGGTTTCTCACTGCCGGTCACTTCCAGCCCATCACCGACGGGGTCGCGGCCGCAGTTCCCCACTGTCTGCGATTGTTGGAGGTGGGCGCTGGAACGGGTCATCATCTGGCTGGAGTCCTGGAGCATCTTCCGCTCGCCCGCGGCGTGGCCGCCGACATCTCAGTTCCCGCCTGCCGCCGCGCGGCCAAGGCACATCCCCGGATGGCCTCCGTTGTCGCCGACACCTGGGCCGGCCTACCCCTGCGTGAGAACTCCGTGGACGCCATCCTGTGCATCTTTGCCCCGCGCAACCTCCCCGAGTTCGCCCGGGTGCTATCGGACGACGGCGTGGTGGTGGTCGTCCTCCCCCAGCCTGACCACCTCGAGGAATTGCGCCAATCCCACGGTCTGCTCGACGTGGGCGACGCAAAGGTCGAGAAACTCCTGGATACAGCCCGCGGCCACCTGGAACTTGTGTCCACGACGTCGATCATCCATGATCTGGAGCTGACGGAGCAGCAGGCCACCGACCTCGTGGCCATGGGACCCAACGCCTTCCACAAGGCCGACTCCATGCCCGCGACCCGTGTCCGCGTGTCCGTGGCGTGCATCACATTGACAAAAGTTGGCTGATCGAAAACACCGCGCCTTCATGGACCCTGCGTCAACTGAGATTTTTCGTCTCCTTTTGGTAACTTGGCCTTGGCGATCATGCAGCGATTTGAGCTGGGTGACGCTCGTGATCGACGCCCGAGAAGAGAACCGGACCCCTTTGTGACAACAGTCTCGCCGCCGAAGGCCACTCACCACGGCCCGCGCCGCATGGCGGCTCTCGACGGCATCCGGACCATCGCCGTGTTTCTCGTGGTC
>CBDTVQ010000085.1:0-7624 GCA_965364045.1 uncultured Tessaracoccus sp.
CTCGAAGCTCTCGCTGTCTATGACGCCGGTTGCAAAGGCCTGCTGTAGATAGTCCACGGCGCGATCACGCTGCACATCGGTGACTTGGCTGCCCGGCACGGGGAAGGAACTCATACGTCCATTGTGCCGCCACCCGGCGAGTGCGACCATTGGGGGTTCCCCTGATTTGCCCCCGGATCCCCCGTACCACCCAGGGCTTGGCAGATGCAGGGAAGATCAGCGTTTGCGGTGCTTGTTGCGTGTGGCCAGCGCCCGCTGCACCTCACGGTTGGCGTCACGCTCGGCGATGCTGTGCCGCTTGTCCCAGTCCTTCTTGCCCGTCGCAACGGCGATTTCCACCTTGGCGTAGCCATCAGAGAAATAGAGGGACAGCGGAACCAGGGTCCTGCTGGAGCCCGTGAGTGCCTTCTCAATGTTGGCGATCTCGCGACGGTTGAGCAGGAGCTTTCGGGTCCGCTTGGCGGAGTGGTTGAACATGGTGCCGAACTTGTACTCGGGGATGTTGGCGTTGCGGAGCCAGACCTCGCCCTCGTCAACGGTGGCGAAGGCCTCCGACAGAGTGGCACGTCCCGCACGGAGGCTCTTGACCTCCGTGCCCGTCAACACCATGCCCGCCTCGTATGTATCACCGATGTGAAAGTCGTGGCGCGCTTTTCGGTTCTGTGAGACGAGCTTGCGTCCGGACTCTCTGGGCATCAGGCAATGATGCCACGCATCTTGGTCAGCGGAACCACTTCGCCATGGGGTTCACCTTGTTGCCGTTCTCCCACACCATGAGGTGGAGGTGGCATCCGGTGGAGTAACCAGTGGTGCCGACGTAGCCGACGATCTCTCCCTTGGACACCTTCTGCCCCACACGCACCGTGTAGCGGGTGGCGTGGTTGTAGCCGGTGGTGACGTACTTGCCGTTGACCTTGCCGTGATCGATCATGAGCCGGTTGCCATATCCCCGGTTGAAGTAGCGCTCTGACACGGTGCCAGCGGCAGCGGCCTTGAGGGGGGTGCCGCATGCGGCCGCGAAATCCGTACCGTCATGCAACTTGCGGTAGCCCAGCACAGGGTGGAGGCGCATTCCGTAGGCAGAACTGAGCCTGCCGCTGACTGGCCGCCGGAACCCGGACGAGCTGGATGCCGCGGGCTTGCTCTGTGTATGGGGCTTGGCGGCCGGGGCCTGGGGCTTGACGACCGGCGCCTTCGGCTTGCTGGCTGAGGAGCTTTGTTTGGCGGCATTGGCAGCCGCGCGGGCATCGGCAGCCCTCTGCGCTGCCGCATCCTCGGCCCTCTTGGCTGCCGCGGCTTCGTCTGCAGCCTTCTTTGCTGCGGCTTCTTCGGCGGCCTTCTGGGCTGCGACCCGAGCCGCGATCCTCTGGTCGACGTCCGCCGATTCTGCCTCAAGCTCCGCCTGTCGGCCCTGTTCCAAGTCCAGTTGGCGCGTCGCCTCATCAGCGGCGGCATTGTGCGCCTCCACCTTCTGGGCGACGTCGTCGCGCAGGGCGTCGGCGCTGGCTTCCTTCGCCAGTGAATCCTCAAGCTGCATCGCTGCAGCTTCACGTGCCGCCACAGCCACGCCGCGGGCTTCATCCGCCTTCACCTTGGCTGCGTCGAGAGCGAACTGTCGCTCCATCAGCTCGTCGAGCTCCATGGCACTCGAATCAAACAGGGTGGTGGACAGCTGTGCGCGCTGGTTGAGTTCCGCGGCGGTGACGTCGGTGACCAGCAGGGCAAGGTTGAGAAGTGGCCCGTGCTGTTGGGTGATGACGATGATTTCTTCGTTGGTCCTGGCCTCGACCCAATCGAACGCGGCCTGTGCCGCGGCAACGTCTGCTTCCGCCTGCTCCAGAGCGAACTCGGCGGCTGCAAGCTCGTCCGCGCGCTGCGCATCCAGTGATTCAGCCTCAAGGCGGGCGGTCTCGGCAGCTTCCAGGGCGGCCTCCGCGGCACCCAACTCATTCCAGGCCGCCTCGAGTGCTGCGTTGGCCGAAGTCAGTTCTCCCGAAGCGTGGTCCACGGCGTCAGCCTGCTCCGCAATACTGGAGTTCAGCTCCGAGCGACGGTCATCCAGCTCATCCGCCTGCACCGGAACTGCCGATCCAAGAAGGACCGCGATTCCAACCGCTGAGGCGGCAACGCCTCGCAGTATCCGCGTCGTGAGCTTGTTCTGGAAAAGAGTGGGAAGTTCCCGATTCACCTGAATCTCCTTGGACATCCTTCTCAGATGCGTAGGTACTTTCTGGTTGCCAACAGCGTTGGGATTATCGCTAGTGCAAGTCCCACCGCTGCCATAGCAAGGATGGCAGCTGCAACGTGGGACCAGTCAATCCAGGGTAAAGTGCGGATTGAGGTCTTGGCGTTGCGTTCAATGAGGAACAAGTATCCGGCGGCCACGCTCACACTGGATACGAGCACTCCGATTACGCCTGCGACAAGGCTCTCGAGCAGGAACGGGAGCAAGATGTACAGGTTGGAAGCGCCCACGAGGCGCATGATGCCAATCTCCCTCCTACGGGTGAAGGCAGCCATCCGAATCGTGTTGGCGATCTGTAGTCCTGCAGCCAACAACAAGAGCACACTCATGCCGATAGTGGCCCACTGGAGACCGTTGAGCCACTTGAAGAGCGGCTCGAATATCGACTGAAGATCCTGAACGTTCTGAACCCCCTGAAGACCACCTGCCTCACTGACTACCCCTTGATAGTTCTCTGGATTGACCAGCTTCACGCGGAACGAATCCTGCATCTGCTCTGCCGTTCGGGTGCCCACGATAGGCGATTCCTTGAAAACGCGCCGGAACTCGTCGAAAGCCGCCTCCTTGGATTCATAGAAGACTTCCTGTACTTCAGGGTTGCCTTCCAACGCCGCCCGGATGGTCTCACGCTGGGCAGCGGTTGTGCCCTTTCCCTCCTCGCACATGCCGCCCGTGGTGGTTTCGATGCACAGGAAGACGGAGATCTCGATTTTGTCGTACCACCGACCCTTGACCAGGTCCACCTCCATTGACGTCAGGAGGCCCAGACCGAAGAGAGACAGGGACACCCCCATCGTCACGACGACAGCGATGGTCATGGCGAGGTTGCGCCGCAAACCGGACCATGTTTCCCGAAGTGTGTGCCTCATGCGCCGTAGACCCCCTTGGACTGGTCGCGGACGAGTTCTCCGTCGCGCAACTCCAACACCCGTCGTCGCATCTGATCGACGATGGATGAGTCATGGGTGGCCATGATGACGGTGGTGTCCGTCCGATTGATGCGATCGAGCAGCTTCATGATGCCGACGGACGTCTCCGGATCAAGGTTTCCGGTGGGTTCGTCCGCGATGAGAATCTGGGGACGATTGACGAAGGCACGGGCGATGGCAACGCGCTGCTGCTCCCCGCCAGAAAGCTCCTCGTTGAGCCGGCTCTCCTTGCCCGTGAGTCCCACCGTTTCCAAGGTTTCGGGAACGATCTGGCGGATCTCCTTGGTGGACTTACCTATCACCTGAAGCGCAAACGCCACGTTCTCGTAGACGGTTTTGCCCGGGAGTAGCCGGAAGTCCTGGAATACCGTGCCAATCTGTCGACGGAGCGCCGGCACCTTCCACTGGTTGAGGGTGCCGAGATTCTTTCCGGCTACGTAGAGTGTGCCCTTGGTGGGGCGATACTCCCGAAGAATCAAACGCAGGAATGTGGATTTCCCGGAGCCCGACTGCCCAACGAGGAAGACGAACTCACCCCGGTCGATCTCCAGGTTGATGTTGCGCAGTGCCGGCCGGGACTGACCCGGATAGAACTTCGTGACATCTTCAAACATGATCACAGGGATTTACTCCGGACTTGATTGGGCGAGTTTCCTGAGAAACTCTCAACGAACGTCACGAGTCTAGGCCATTGCATCGAGGGTTCCCCCAGAGGGACACGCCGTTGCGCCCGACGTCAGACCGCATCCGCTCAGCTCTGCTCGCTCATCTGAGTCTGCTTGCGCCAGCGAATTCCAGCATCGATGAAACCGTCAATCTCGCCGTCGAAGACTGCCTCCGGATTACCCACCTCGTGTTCGGTGCGCAGGTCCTTGACCATCTGGTAGGGGTTCATCACGTAGGAACGCATCTGGGCACCCCAGGAGCCGCTGCCGTCGGCCTTGAGCGCGTTCATCTCCTTCTCCCGCTCGACGCGGGCGTGCTCCAGAAGTCGTGACTGAAGGACGCGCAGCGCTGCGGCCTTGTTCTGGAGCTGAGATTTCTCGTTCTGGCAACTCACGACGAGTCCAGTGGGCAGGTGGGTGATTCGCACCGCCGAGTCGGTGGTGTTGACAGACTGTCCGCCCGGACCCGATGACCGGTAGACGTCCACCCGGATGTCACCTTCGGGGACGTCGATGCTGTCCGCCTCTTCGGTCACCGGCAGGACTTCAACGCCTGCGAAAGAAGTTTGCCGGCGACCCTGGTTGTCGAACGGAGAAATCCGCACCAACCGATGCGTCCCCTGCTCGACGGACAGCGTGCCGTAGGCGAAGGGCGCCTTGATGGCGAAGGTGGCGGACTTCAGCCCGGCCTCCTCCGCATAGGACGTGTCGTAGACCTCCACGCCATAACTGTGACGCTCAGCCCAGCGCATGTACATGCGCATCAGCTTCTCGGCGAAATCCGCGGCATCGACGCCACCAGCCTCGGCCCGGATTGTCAGGAGCGCGTCGCGTGCGTCGTATTCCCCCGACAGGAGTGTGCGCACCTCCAACGCAGCGATGTCCTTGCCCAGCTTCTTCAGGTCACGCTCGACATCGGCACGGGTGTCTGCATCGCCCTCTTCCTCGGCCATCTCCAGCATCATGCCGGCATCGTCCAGGCGACCCCGCAGTCCTTCGAGGCGGTCCAACTCCGACTGCTTGGCCGACAGCGCGGACGTGACTCGTTGCGCGTTGTCCTGGTCGTCCCAGAGATCTGGGGCCCCCACTTCCTCCGCGAGCTGAGCAATACCGTCGCGCAGGTTGGGCATGTCGGCCACAGCCTCGATGGAGGACAATGACTTGTCGAGGTCAGTGAGGGTCTGGGAAAGATCTACAGTTGCCACGGTCGACCACTCTACCCCGATCTCGTCAGAACGCCCGGCCGTGCAGACGGCACTCCCGACGGTGGAACAATGGCTTCGAACCACCGACTATCGGGAGTGAGAAAAATCATGGGATCCACGAAACAGCAACTGAAGAGCGATCTGGCCGACGCACTGCGGGCCAGGGATGAGTTCGCCAAGAGCAACATCCGCATGCTGATGGCCGCGATCACCACCGAAGAAGTGGCTGGGGACAGCCCCCGGGAGTTGAGCGATGCCGAGGAATTGGACGTGGTTGCCAAGGAACAGCGCAAGCGCAGGGACTCGGCAGCCACCTACGCCGACGCGGGCCGCTCGGATCTCGCTGACAAGGAGGCCGCGGAGGCGGAGTACATGGCGCGCTATCTACCGGTTCCCCTCACCGGGGACGAGGTGGAAGCTCTGGTGGCTGAAGAAGTCGCAGCACTGCGAGCAACCGGTGAGACGCCGTCGATGAAACACATGGGGGGGCTCGTGAAGGCCGTCAACGCTCGGGCAGCCGGCCGCGCGGAGGGCAAAGTGGTCGCCGGTTTGGTGCGAAGCGCGCTCAACTCATGATCCTGAATCCTTGGGGTGCACTCTCAGTGCGATCCACACTGATGGGCGGGTCGGCTGGCGTCGAGGTGAGCGACCGGCCTATGGTGAATCTGTTGTGATTCGCCGACGGCAACGTCTGCGGCTTCGCACCACGGGTGTTCTTCCCCCCATCCGTGCTTCGACATCTGGAGTCAGTCAACGTGCGTCGTCACTCGCGTCATCTCATCCGCCTCGTCGCCTCACTTGCCCTCAGCCTTGGGCTGCTGGCAACTGGAGTGCAGACATCTTACGCACTCGACGTGTACACCACGCCCGGCAAACATTCATACAACGGCCGCACGTGGCTCACCAACTGTGTGCCGTACTCCAGCGTGGTGGACAGGTGTACCACCAAAATCTGGGCCACCACGGTCAGCTACAACAGGACCAGCGGCACCTTCACGGAAAAAAAGGACTGGGCGTTCAACAACCTCACGTACAAGAAGAGCGCTCGCTCCGCCTGGGAAGCCTTCAACCCGCTCGTGACCCCCGGCGAGCACACGGTCAGCGGCCGGAAGTGGAAGACCGAATGCGACACGGCCTGGACCGGTGCCAACGGATGCCGCTCCCAGATCTGGGCCACCGTGCCGGAAATGAAGAATGGCCGCTGGCAGAATGTCAACAAGTGGGTCTTCAACAACATCGTGCACGTGACACCCATCAACTGCCCCGTTTCCCAGTCACTCATCCGTCTCAACACGGCACAGCCCACAATCGTCACCTCCGCCTGCACGGTCTCCGTGAAGGACAACACAACGACCTGGGCTGCTGGATCATGGCTGGCCGCCGAGTATGTGGCGTCCACCAATGGTCGCTTGCAGACAGAAACAGCCTTCTACCAGAAATTGCCGGGCGGCTGGGCTTTCCAAGCCAAGGGCAATAAGGACACGCCGAGCATCTGTGCCTGGGAAGAGGAGAAGAGACTCCCTCTGAATTTGCTCGACAGCATCAGCTACTGCTTCGCGGGCTGAGACTGGCAGTTCGCCCCGCGCGGGTAGCCCTGACAGAATGGCATCTGCACGTCAGATGTGCAGATCCGGGCGCATGGCTCAGTTGGTTAGAGCACCTCCCTTACAAGGAGGGGGTCGGGGGTTCGAGTCCCTCTGCGCCCACTGGTTGCAATCCTCTGCGCCACCGAACATCCGCAGTCTGCGCCGCGACCACGCGGCCCCGACTGTGGTTGCTCGCCGGTGCTGCACATTCCACCCGAGAGCACGAGTCTTTGGCCCGTATGGTTGAGCGTCCTGTCCTTGCACGCAACGCACATTGGGCTCGTTCGATGACTGCTTCAGCTCCTGACGCCGATCTCCTCATCACGGCGGCACCATTGTCACGATGGATCCAGAAGGCTCCCGTCCTGAGGCGGTGGCTGTAAGAAACGGCCGGATCGCGGCGTCGGGACCGGCAGAGCAGTTGCGCTCTACAGCCGGCCCTGCCGTCGAAACATTGGATCTTCAGGGCCGCACACTCCTGCCCGGACTGATCGACCCCCACATGCACGCTGCAATGGTGCAGGTGGCCGATTGGGTGGATGCGAGCCCGATGACGAATCCCACCGCAGAAGACGTCTTGAGGACCCTGCGCAACGCGAGGCCGACCTCTACGGGATGGGTGATAGCCAAACTCTTCGATCCAAGCATCACCGAGGGACATCCGCGGCTGGACAGGGAAGTGCTGGACTCCCTCGCTCCGGATCGGCCCATGTTGGTGTTCGAGAGCAACGGCCACGTCGCCTACGCCAACTCGGCAGCGATGCATGCAGCGGGAGTGGATCGGGACAGCCCCGATCCTCCGCAGGCGCGGTACGGCCGCGATGCCGATGGCGAACTCAACGGTCGGCTGGAGGAATCGGCGGCGGTGGGTGCCTTCACCCGTGGCATCCCGCCACTCTCCCGAGATGACATGCTGGCCCGTCACCGGGATCTGCTGTGGCATGCCGCCTCGCGGGGAATCACTCTCCTCCACGATTGTGGGATTGGAGCGGTC
>CBDTVQ010000086.1:0-7623 GCA_965364045.1 uncultured Tessaracoccus sp.
ACTGCTGAGGGAGGTGCTCCCGTTGCTGAATTGCTCAGACGTGACAGCGACTGGTTGGAGACCCGTCGTCTGCGACACGGCTCCCCCACACGCGAGGAGGCGCGCACATTCGGCAGTCGCCTTGCCATGACGCATGCCGCTGGCGCCGACTTCTTTGGCGTGGCGCCACCGGGGCTGGCCGCGGAGTCCGCCGTCCTGGCCGAGTTGCCCTCCCTCGTGGTTGGGGAACCCACATACGCATCCTGGGGCGCATTCTTCGCAGCCCTGCGGCTGGCTCCCCACATGGAGCAGGCCCAGGACAGGGGTTGCTTTGACGTCGATCAAGCTGACCGGCTCTGGTCCGTCGTCGGCAGGGTGGCAGACGGAGAGTTCGATGCTGAGCAGCCACGAGCTGTCCGGTCCGCGCACGTCGAGAGGGCTTCAGAGGGCGGCCAACCCGCGGTCGCAAGGCTCCACGGGGACCTGTGGGGTGGGAACATCGTCTGGGCTCACGACGGACTGGGAGTCAAAGGAACGCTGATCGATCCGAGTGCGCACGGCGGCCACGCAGAAACAGATTTGGCGGAACTGGCCGTGTTCGGGTCACCCCATCTAAAGGACACCATCGCCGGCTACCAAGACGTCAGCGCCTTGGCCGATGGGTGGCGGGAACGCCTGCCAATCCATCAGCTGCACATGCTGCTGGTCCATGTGGTCAAGTTCGGCCAGGGCTACGTGCCACGAGCCGTGGGGCTGACCCATGCACTCGATTGATTGGTGACCTACCAACCCAAAGTACCCGGGCCGCCCTTGAACGGTCCGCTGACCTTCGACGTGATCCACCCACCATAGAAGTTGCCCTCCTGGGGTGTGACGCGTTCACCATCAACAACACAGGCGTCCATCGTCGAAGGCATGAGTGCTACATACCCACTCAACGACGTGAACCTCGCCGTGGGGTGTGGGTACTGCCACACTGCGCGCTTTGCGATCCTGTCCCCCACCACGACGTCGAAGTAGTCTGCCCGTCCCTTGAACTCGCAGTGGGTGTGACCCTCCACCGGCACGAGGACACCGTCGCCGAACGCCTTGCGGGGGATGTAGTACGTCGGTGGATGACTGGTCTCCAACACCTGAACAGACTCACGTGTGCTGGCGATGAGCTGGCCACCGAAGTGGACCTCCACCAACTCGTCGCTCTTCCTCAGAGATGGCGGACGGGGATAGTCCCAGACAGACTCCTGTCCGGGGAGGGGCTTGCCACGGCGACGTGCATTCATGAGGACTCCCGGGGATGGTCGAAGAATCCCATGGTAGGAAGGCGCTCCAAGAGGACAGGCAGACTCGGGTGGCTCAACCGCCCAGCTGCGTGAGAACCGGGCCCAGTGCCCAGTTCATCGCCGCGTAGGCCAGAGGCAGGGAGACCACGCCGAGGACGATTCCCACAATTCCGAACACTCTTCCGCGACGCGTCGCCGTGGCAATGATGCTGATGATCCAGCCAATGAGGCCCACGACGCAGGACAGGAAAGCTGCTCCGATGGTCCCGGCGGCGGTTTCCGCGTAGGCGATGGTTCGCGGGTCGTTCATGAGCTCGTTCTGGTTCGTCGGGATACCCGTTTCGGCCAAATCAAGCAGGAACTGTCCCAATCCTCCACCGAATGACCACGCTATTGCCATGAGCGCTCCGAGTGCGAGGAGAACCACAACAAGACCGATGATGCCCAGCACGCTCGAGCGGTTGGCTGGAGTCACAGTATGTAGCGGGTTCTGGCCCCAAACCTGCTGGCCGGGGTAGGGCTGCTGGCCGGGGTAGGGCTGCTGGCCGGGGTAGGGCTGTTGCCCCGGGGCCCCATATCCGTACTGCTGATTCTGCTGCCACTGCTGGTTGCTCTGCTGCTGGTTGTAGGACGGTTGGGTGTTGGAATTCTGTTGGCCCGAAGGATTCTGCTGGGGGTACTGATCCTGCGGCCCCACCTGATTCGGATCGAACTGTGGCCCCGGTCCCTGGTGCCCAACCGTGCCCTGATCATTCCATTCGTTGCTCATTTTGCCCCCTGTTCGCGTCTTTCCATGGTGACACACGCGCGCTGAACCATGGACACGAGCCGACGACTGGTCAGCGTCCTCGAGACATTCGATGAACAATCCCGCGGGATTCGGGAGTCACCGCAACAGTCTTGGCTCAGAATCGCTGGGGTGGTCTCATGACCACGATCAGCAACATGGCCAAGGGGCTCAACAAGAGAGACCCCAGGAACCAATTCAGGCACGAGCGGCTGAACCTGGTAGAGGTCTGGTTCGGCATCATCGAGCGTCAAGCCATCCGACGCGGCACCTTCATCTCCGTCCGCGAACTCATGACCAAGATCCGGGGCTTCATCAACGGCTGGAACAAACGGAAACACCCGTTCATCTGGACCAAGACCCCAGACTAAATCTTCACCAAAATCGACCGCAAACGTAAAATGACCTCACCGCCGAGCCACTGGCTAGAGCAGAGCCAGCGGGTGAGCCGCTCTGCGTCCGCCCTGGCGCGGTGGGGGCGGGTCAGCAATCGCTCACACAGGACGACCGGGGCGCCAGCGTCGCGGCGGTGATGGCACGGGCGGCCTCGCCCAGCGCTGCGAGCTGTTCCGGAGTCAGCGCGTCGATGACGAGACGACGCGCCTCGCGGACGTGACTCGGCGCGATCTCCTCCAGCTTCTTCCATCCATCATCGGTGAGCCGGGCCTCGACCCGCCGACCTGGCCCGGAGCTGGTCTGGCGCTCCACCCAGCCATTGCGCTCGAGCCGAGTGATCGCGTGGGAAAGCCGCGACAGCGACCCCTGGGAATACTCCGCAAGATCGGTGAGCATCAGCGTGCGGTTGGGCTCGGCAGAGAGTCCGGCCAAGACGTGGAACTCGAACGCATTGACGCCTGCGTCCCGCTTGAGCTGGGCATCCATCGCCGCCGGCAGCGTCATCATCAGTGCAACCAGCGCGCGCCAGTCACGTTGCTGATCCGTGGACAGCCACGGAACATCCTGCTCTCCAGGTGAGGTGCTGCTTGGGTTTGGGTTCACAGGGCAACCCTACAAGGCGACTTGAACATTCAAGTAGAAATGGGCTAACCTTCAGTTGAACGTTCAACAATCGCCTCTGAGGAGATCCCATGACTTTGCTTCGAATCGACGCCACAATCCAGGGCGACCGCTCGGCGAGCAGCGCGCTCGCCGACCTCGTCCTCGGCGAGTTCGTCGTTGCCCACCCGGAGGCTCCCGTCGTCCGGCGTCACCTGGGCTTGGACCCCCTGCCTGCCACTGCGTGGGAGACCGCCGTCACCGGAGGCTTCACCAAGGAGGCCGAGCGCACGCCCACCCAGCGCGAGGCACTCGAGCTGGCGAGCAGAGTCGCCACCGAATTACAGGAGGCGACCAGCGCCGTGCTGGCCTTCCCCCTCTACAACTACGGTGTTTCCCAGCACGTGAAGACTTGGATCGACTTGGCGATCGCCGGCACCTCCCCCGCCACCCGCCTGCTTGAGGGCACGCCAGTCGTCCTCGTCACCACCCGCGGCGGCACCTACGGGGCTGGTACTCCTCGTCAGGGCTGGGACCACAACACCGACTACCTGCGGCGGATCCTCGTCGATATCTGGGGCGCGGACCTCACCGTGATTGAGCGCGAGTTCACCCTGGTGGGCGTGAACCCGCGCCTCGACGAGTTCCAAGAGGTCGCCGCACTCATGCGCAAGACCGCCGAGGAGGCCGCCGTCGATGCAGGCATCGCCCTCGCCGACCGGCACGCCGGCCAGCACGCTGCCTGATTGGCGCCACGACGTGGCTGCTCGGCGGACCGCACTCTGATCCCTTACCCCAACTTTTCTGGAGACACCATGCTCATCGCCCTATGGATAATCAACGTTCTTCTCGCCCTGGTCTTTCTTGCCGCCGGTGGAATGAAACTTGCCAAATCGAAGGAAGCGCTCGCCGCCTCAGGGATGACGTGGATCGACAACACCCCCGCCTGGCAAGTCAAAGCCCTCGGCGCCGTGGAGGTTGCCGGCGCAGTTGGCCTGATAGTGCCGCTGGCAACCGGTATTGCCCCGGTCCTCACCCCCATCGCAGCGGTTGGCCTCGCCATCATCATGATCGGGGCGAGTGTTCTGCACATCCGCCTCAATGAATCCCCGAAAACCTTGGGACTGCTGGCCGCAGCCATCGCCAGTGCCACACTCGGATTCCTCGTACTCGGCTGAGCGCGCAGTCGGATCCGCGGCGACGCCGCGTGGTCAGAAGTGCGCGAGGTTGACCGGAGGCAGGTCCGTAGCCATCAACCGCGAGAGCGCACGGATGGCGACTGGTTCACCGCGATAGCGCTCCTGGTGTGCCGAAGTAATGCGGTCAAAGTGTGACTGCAGGAATGATGGGTGAACGAACTCGACGTGTCCGGTGGCCACCTCGACATCGTCACGGAAGCGAAACCGCGCGGTGTTGATCGCCAGCTCCATCCGTCGCGTGGCGACGCCGAAGCCGTACCTTCCATAGATGCTTGCCTCACTGGCGGACAGCACAGCGATACCCATGCCTTGCGCGCGGGCCTCACTGCTCGTAAGCGGCCAGATGGGTGCGCTTCTTTTCCGGGGTGAACGCTCTGCGGGTCTTCGGGCCATCCGATCTGGGACCCGGAGTGTTGGTGTTGGTCATGGTGTCATCGTCTCGCACGATGCTCGAAGGTGAAATGGACATGGGGTGCTACCTCGTGGATTCTCGCCCTACGACAACGGCGGACGTGCTCTGTAGGACTGGTCTCAACTCACCCTGACACGTAGGGCCGCGGCGGGCATGCCGAAGCAGCCCTCTTAGGGCGGGACGACCAGCACGTGATTTGCCGCTGACCTCGTCAGTGAAGGTCTCGTCGACGTCGCCTACCTTGGTGATCTGGCGGTCGAGATTCTGGTCGGTGCTGCTCCCTCTGATGTAGGGCGATGGTCTGTCCTGTGGCGTGACGGCGAAATAACTATACGGTTTGGTGAGATACTGGGGTATGGCAAACAAACCAGCCCAAAATCGACCGCAAACGTAAAATGACCTCACCGCCGAGCCACTAGTCGAGGGTCTCTCTCACTGCTCATAGCCCCGCATCACCCGATCCCGCTCTGCGAAATATTGTCTTCGGTACGCGGTGCGCGGAACCCGGCGGCCAGCGAGACAGGCCGGTTGTCTATGATGTGGTTCATCAGTCATCGACGACCCCGCGCAGCCACTGCCGCGGGTCGATGTTGTGCGAGCAGAGGAATTCATGTCCACATCGGGAAATCCCCCACATACTGGGCCGACTGAACCCTCTGCCCAGTGGGAGCCCGGGAAGCCTCTCATCACAAGTTCTCGCAGCGACAGGCTGAGGCATCTTCGCGGGTTGCTGCCGACGAAGGACGACTATCGCTCCCTTCCACGCAGTTGGAAGCGTGACATTGCCGCCGGATTCACCGTCGGCATTGTCGCACTACCGCTTGCACTGGCTTTCGGGGTCAGTTCTGGAGCGGGTGCTGAAGCGGGGTTGATCACTGCGATCGTTGCTGGCTTCATCGCCGCCATCTTTGGCGGATCCCATGTCCAGGTTTCCGGTCCAACCGGTGCAATGGTCGTGGTGCTCGGTCCCATCGTCGCCCTGTATGGCGCAAGCGCGCTTGCTGTTGTCTGTCTCATGGCTGGCGTGATGGTGATCTTCGCAGGTCTGTTCCGGCTCGGGGGCCTCGTCTCCGTGATTCCGCGGCCCGTCATCGAGGGCTTCACGCTGGGCATCGCCGTCATCATCTTCCTGCAGCAGGTGCCATCGGCCCTCGGGTCACGCGCGGGGCCCAGCAACAATGCGGTGGTCTCTGCCATCCAATCCGTGCCAGGTGCTATTGATGCGGCTCTTCTGTCATCACTTGGCCTCGTCGTGGTCGTCGCTCTCCTGATGTGGATTCTCCCCCGCGTCTCAGCACAGATCCCGGCTTCGCTCGTGGCAATTGTGGCTGCATCGGTTGCGGCTGTGCTTCTCAATCTTCCCGTCGCGACGATCGGAGCATTGCCTGCCGGGCTGCCTGCACCGACGCTCCCCGGGATCGACCCTGCGATCGCGATGAGCCTTCTCGGCCCCGCCGCTGCGGTGGCCATACTGGCCGCCATCGAATCCCTGCTGTCAGTGCGCGTTGCTGCCACCATGTCTGACGCCGGAAACTACCTCCCTGATCGTGAACTGGTCGGGCAGGGCCTGGCCACCCTTGCCGCAGGATTCTTCGGCGGTATGCCGGCGACAGGCGCCATCGCGCGAACCGCCGTCAATGTCCGCTCCGGCGCCAAGACACGCGTCGCATCCATCACCCACTCAGTCGTGCTCCTGGCAGTCGTGTCGATCGGTGCTGCCGTCGTCAGCCAAATTCCGCTGGCAGCCCTCGCAGGTGTCCTCATGGTCACGGCCATCCGCATGGTGTCGCTGGGACGGGTTCGCCACATTCTGCGCACCAGCCGTTCAGAAGCCTGGATCTTCGTCACAACGGCCGTCATCACCGTCAGCTTCGACCTCATCTATGCCGTCGGGATCGGCATCGTCGCAGCAGCGCTTTTTGCGTTGCGTGCAGTGGCACGCACCAGTGGCGTGACCCGGGAGAGGCTCTCGGGGGCACCGGAACCCGGAGATGAGCGCATTGCCCAGTTTGCGCTGGAGGGAGCTCTCTTCTTTGGTGCCGCCGAGCGGATGCTGGCGGCCATCGGTGACGTGCGCGGCATTGATGTCGTCATCATCAGGATGTCCGGACTGCACCTCTTGGACAGCACCGGCGCCGAGCTTTTCACCGAAGTCATCACGGCTCTCGAGGCCAGGGGGGTGACCGTGCTTGTGAAGGGGTTGCGCAGTCGACACGTTGAACTGGCCACCCGCATCGGCGTGGTTTCGTCACTGCGGGTCCAGGAACACCTCTTCGAGCGACTCGAGGACGCCACCGAGCACGCCCGGTCGCACATCCGTCGCATGGACGTGTGATTCCTCAGTTTGACAGCACGATGACAGCATCGCCGGCATCAGCGGCGAGCTGGACCTCATGACCGTTGACGTGAACTCTGGTCACAGCGTCATCGAACTCTGTGATCGTCAGGCAAGCACCTCTCACGATGCCCGCTGTGTGGAACCATTCCAGCAACTCTGACTTCTCATCGCAGATGCGGGTCACGAGGTACTCCCCCGGCTTGGCCGTGGAGACGCGCTGAGCGCCCATCGGATAGGAGACCTGCCCGGATCGGGTGGGGATTGGATCCCCGTGTGGATCCACGGCCGGGGTACCCAGAAGATCGTCAATCCTGTCGATCAGCAGATCGGATGCCGCATGTTCGAGGCTTTCCGCCTCATCGTGCACCTCGTCCCAGCTGTAGCCGAGGTGATCCACGAGATAGGTTTCGAGGAGCCGGTGTCGACGCACCATCTTCAGAGCCAGTCGCTCGCCGTGAGGAGTGAGGAGTATGGGTCCGTACGGCTCGTGGACCAGTAATCCCTGCCCAACAAAACGTTTGACGGTGCTCGAAGCAGCCGCGCGGGTGGTGCCGAATCGATCGGCGAGCTCCTTGACGGTGGCGGGGACACCACCCCATTCCAGTGCCGTCCAGATCACCTTCAGGTAGTCC
>CBDTVQ010000087.1:0-7616 GCA_965364045.1 uncultured Tessaracoccus sp.
GTACGACGAGGCTTCGGGTGCCGTGCTGCACACCTGGCCCGAGGATGGCAGCATCGTGAGGCCGTTCGTCTCAAGCGTTGACATGGGCTGGCTGGGTGCGGCCCTGCATCTGGTGGCCGAGGCGGACCCGTCCAACCGCAAACCCGCACGGCGACTCTTCAATGCCATGCGCTGGGACATGTTCTATGACAAGGACTTCGGACCCGTGGGTACCGACGGGCCAACCGGGGGCACGTGGGGAGGTTTCTGGACCGAGGATCCTGAGCGCACGGACGCCACCCTGCTTCCGGCGACGATCGGCGAGGGGCCGGACGTCTGGTATCACACGAGCCATCACTACGACACGGCCATCTCCGAGGCGCGCATGGTGAACTACCTTGGGATCATTCGTGGTCAGATCCCGGCCAAGGCGTACTTCGGGACGTTCCGCACCTTCCCGCCGGAATGGGATTGGCCGGAGATGCCCCCCGTCGGCGAGTGGACCACCCACCTCGGGGTACCGGTCTTCGAGGGTGCCCACACCTACCGCGGCATGAGGGTGGTGCCGGGCTGGGGTGGCTCCATGTTCGAGGAGTTGATGCCGGACCTGTTCGTCCCCGAGGCCAAGTGGGGACCGAAGAGCTGGGGCAGGAACCATCCGCTCCACGTACGAGGCCAGCGCGAGCACGGCCTCGACGACGCGAAGTACGGGTACTGGGGTTTCTCACCGTGCTCGAACCCGGCCGGTGGTTACCGCGAGTACGGCGTTGATGCGCTCGGTCTGAAGCCCGACGGCTACTTCTCCGACCAGCAGGACACCGATTACCACCACGACAATCCGCCCACCGAGTATGGCGACGGCGTCGTCACGCCGCATGCGGCCTTTCTGGGAATGTTGTACGAGAAGGACAACGCCACGGCCAATCTTGCCAAGCTGCAGAAGAACTTCGACTGCTACGGCCCCGGTGGCTTCTACGACGCGGTCGCTGTGCGCAGCGGCACGGTGGCCCGGCGCCACCTGTCGCTGGACCAGTCGATGATCATGGGAGCGCTCGGCAACGTCATGCTGGGTGGTCGTCTCCGTACCTACTTTGCGACCCGAGCGGTGGAGCGGGCGCTCCGGCCCGTCCTCAGCCTCGAGGAGTTCAATGCGGGCACCTGACATGGAGCGGATCAACCCCACGACCGTCGACGGCTTCACATTCCGCGACCTCAACCGCAATGGCCGCCTCGACCCGTTCGAGGACCCCCGGCTTCCCGTGGATGAGCGCGTGGAGGACCTTCTGCGACGACTGGACGTCAACGAACTGGTGGGGCTCATGTTCCACACCGTGATCGAAGCGGGTGCCGACGGGGAACTCCTCGTCGGCCCCGGCCAGATCGCCAAGTCCGCCACCCGCGCCGTGGTGCTGGGCAAGGGCATCAACCATTTCAATGTTCATGCCCTCCACGACACCCGGCTGGCCGCACGCTGGGCCAACCGCCTCCAGGAACTCGCCTGTGAGGCGCCCCACGCGATCCCGGTCACGATCTCCACCGACCCCCGGCACTCTGTCGCACAGAATGCGGGGACCAGTTGGTCATCGACTTTCTTCTCGCAGTGGCCGGACCCGATGGGGATCGCGGCGCTGCACGACGTGGACCTCGTGCGCGTGTTCTTCGAAGTCGTGCGGCGGGAGTACACCGCCGTCGGTATCCGTGCGGCTCTGCACCCCACGGCGGACCTCGCGACGGAGCCGCGCTGGGGGCGGCAACGTGAAACGCTGGGTGCCGACGCCGATTTCGTCGTGCAGTGCATGGCGGTGGCGGTGAGGGCACTGCAGGGCGAGGCGCTGGGGCCCGGCTCGGTGAGCGCCACCACCAAGCACTTTCCCGGCGCCGGTCCCCAGGCGGGTGGAGAGGATGCCCATTTCCCCTACGGCCGCGACCAGGTCTATCCGGGTGGGCGATTCCACGAGCACCTGCGGCCGTTCGAGGCGGCCATCGCCGCGGGCACGTCCGCGATCATGCCCTACTACGGCCGTCCCGTCGGGCTCGTACTGGACGGGAAACCGGTCGAGGAGGTGGGCTTCGGCTACAACCGGCGTCTCCTGACGGGGTTGCTGCGCGGGACGCTGGGCTACGACGGCGTGATCCTGTCGGACTGGGAACTCGTCAACGACAACACGGTGGGCACTCAGGTGCTTCCCGCACGTGCGTGGGGCGTCGAGCACCTCGATCCGGAGCAGCGAATGATGATGTTGCTAGACGCAGGGATTGACCAGTTCGGGGGAGAGGAGTGCACCGATCTCCTCCGGGGACTCGTTGACCGGGGACTGGTGCCCCGTACCCGGCTGGAGGAGTCGGCTCGCCGCCTGCTTCGTGTGAAATTCCTACTCGGTCTCTTCGACGATCCGTTCGTCGACGAGGAGGCCGCGGATGAGGCTGTGGGACGGCCTGCGGACGTGGTCCTCGGCTGGCGCACCCAGGCGCGGTCGGTGGTGGTCTGCACCAACGACGGGATCCTCCCGTTGATGCAGGACGCGATCACCCGTGTGTATCTGGAGGGTTGCGTCGAGCAGGCACTGCCTTCAGGGTTGGTGAAAGCGGCCAGACCCGAGGAGGCCGACGTGGCGCTCGTGCGGCTCGCCGCGCCATTCGAACCGCGGGACGACCTTTTCCTGGAGGCACAGTTTCGTCAGGGGAGCCTCGAATTCTCGCCCGGCTTGTCGCACCGGCTGGCAAGGATCGCGGCATCGTGTCCGCTGGTCATCGACGTTGGTGCGGATCGGCCGGCCATCTGCACACCCCTGGTGGAGGTGGCCTCCGCCCTCACCGTTTCATTCGGCGTTGAGGACTCGGCGTGGCTTGCCGCCGTGACGGGCACAATACTGCCGGAGGGTCGGTTGCCCGTGGAATTCCCTTCCTCCATGGATGAAGTGCGGGCGTCCCGTGAGGATGTCGGCGGGGACACCCCCACCCCTCTGTTCCCGGCCGGACACGGACTCCGACTGGACCCCGACCCCTGAAAGGGGCTGAAACAATGACACCCGGCACCGCAATCTCGTCACAATTCACATCCGCTGGCGTTCCCCAGCGCCTCGAGTGTGGAAACCTGAGCATCCTCCAGTACCCGGGCAGCGAGCTCGAGGCCGGGCCGCACCAGATCTGGCTGCGGCGGCGCTCAGCAACTGGCTCACACGCCGTCAGGGGACTGCTGGGTCCGGCAAGCGGGGCCACCGTGGCCGTGGTCGACGGGGCTGTGGTGGCCCGTGGTACCCACCTGGATCTCGACTGGTGCCTCTGGTGGGACCAGCCGGCCGACGGCCTTTTCGGATGGACACTCCGGATGACCAACACCGGTGATGACATCGCCGAGGTGGACGCAGTGTGCACCCTCGACGTCGCACTGACACCTTGGGATGTGCTGCGACGCAACGAGTTCTACGTCTCCCAGTATCTGGATCTCACGCCGCTCGCCGACGGCGACAGCACTATTCTCGCCGTCCGACAGAACCTGCCGGGCCCCACCACGCCGTGGCTGGCGCTGTCCTGCACCGGGGCCGTGGCCGGGTGGTGCACCGATGCCCGACAGCTGACGGGTTCTGTCCCCGGCACCGGGCTGGATCTCACACGGGACCTCCCCTCCACACGGTTGCAGCACGAACACACGCTGGCAGGGCTCCAGTCCGCGCCCCTGATCCTGGCGCCCGGCCAGGTGAGCGTCGTGGGTTTCCGTGTTCTCGTCGTGGAGGACCATCCCAGCGCCTCCGGAGCCGGGGACGCGGAGATGGTCCGCACTCGACTGGCCGAAGCTGATTGGTCCGAAGACCCGCCGGACCTCGGCAGCGGTGTTTCTGCGGTCCCCACCGTGTTCAGCCCCCCCATGTGGGCGCACGGGGAACCGATGGATTCAGCTGAGTTCCTGTCTCTCACAGGGCTGCCGGCTCAGCACGTCGAGACAGGCGCCAACGAAGAGCCATGGGCGTACAGGGCCGGAGCCGCGCATGTTGTCGCAGGTGCCAAGGAGATGGCGGTCCAGCGGCCCCACGGTCACATCTTGGTGGCATCGGAGGGACCGGGACCGCACGACGTGGCCTCAGCCGTCACGGTCTGGATGACGGGACAGGTGGCGTCGCAGCTGACCCGCGGCCACGCTGATGCGGAACCATTGCTCAGCCCCCGCCGCAGCCATCTCGGTCTGACTCTGGCCGAAGGGGTCCGCCTGTGCGTCGATGATGGCCATGGGTGGCACCTTCTCGGCGTGCCCAGTGCATGGGCCGTCACCGCCGACCAGGCCCGGTGGTGGTGGCGGTGGCACGGCCGAATGATCTCGGTGTCCACCACCATCAGGCCTGGGGAACTGGCCGTCAGGGCCGTCGTCGAGGAGGGTGCGCCCCTGCGCCTACTGCTCGCTGCGCGAACGGATGGCCTGAACGGGATCGACGGAGTTGAAGGTGACGCAGCCCTCCATGAGGACCGCCGCACCCGCGATACAGGGTGGGTCACCAGCAGCTCGCAGGACGGCCTCCTGAGTTTCTCCGTCCAGCTCGGCGAGCCGGGCGGCAAGGAGCGCGACGAGGCACTGCTGGACGCGACGCCGACGCTGCTTGGGCCACCGACAGTCGACCGGCTCGCGGAGTTCCTGCCCTGGCTGGCACAGGATGCCCTGATCCACTACCAGGTCCCGCGCGGCCTCGAACAGTTCACCGGCGGGGCGTGGGGCACCCGCGACGTCTGCCAGGGTCCGATCGGGCTGATGGTGGCGGCGGGCAGGCTCGATCTCGTCCGTGAAGTTCTCATAGTGGTCTTCGGTGCTCAACAGGATGATGGGGATTGGCCCCAGTGGTTCGAGTATCTGACGGAAAAGCGCGCACCCGGGCACAGGGAGAGCCACGGCGACATTGTCTACTGGCCGCTGCTCGCGCTGGGGGAATATCTCACCATGACCGGCGACGTCGGCATCCTCGACGAAGTAGCCCGCTGGGTGGGGAAGGACGCGCTGCTGGCACCTACGCCGATCCGGGAGCACGTCCTGGCGGCCGTCGAACACCTCATGGGTCAGCGTGCCCATGATCCACGGCTTCCAGCCTACGGCCATGGTGACTGGAACGACTCCCTGCAGCCGGCCGATCCGGACCTCGCCCGCTGGATGGCTTCCACGTGGACGGCAGGACTCGAGATCAAGGCCCTGTCGACGCTCGCCACGGCTCTCGGAAATGTCGAACCCACACTTGCGTCACGGCTGGAGAGGATCGTCGCAGCCACAGAGGCAGCCCTTCGAGAGCAGCTGCTCGCAGACGGGGAGCTCGCGGGCTACGCGATCGTGAAATCCTCCGGCGTGGAACTGCTGGTACATCCCGCGGATCGACGGACGGGCCTGACACACGGCTCCCTGCACATGATCCATGCGCTGGCTGATGAGCTGTTCACCCCGGAGGAGGCGAGCGCACACCTCGCCATCATTGACGAGCACCTCGCTGGTCCCACGGGTATTCACCTGTTCAACAGGCCGGTCGAGTACCACGGTGGCGAACTCCACATGTTCGTCCGTGCCGAGGCGGCCTCGTTCTGGGGCAGGGAGATTGGGCTGATGTACACACACGCCCATCTGCGGTGGGTGGAGGCATTGCTGCGCCTCGGGGAGGCAGACCGGGCCTGGGAAGCACTTCAACTGGTGGTCCCAACCGGTCTCGGGGCCGCAGTCCCGGGGGCAGCGCCACGACAGTCGAACTGCTATTACTCATCGATCGACGCCCAATTCAGCGACCGGTGGGACGCACAGAACCGGGCCGGGAGCATGTTCGACCCCGAGTTCGGGTTCGACGGTGGCTGGCGTGTCTATTCCTCGGGTCCCGGGCTGCTCCTGCGCCTCGTCGTCGAGGGGATGCTGGGCCTTCGCTGGCAGGTCGACGGTGTGGTCATTGACCCTGTGCTCCCCGCCCACCTCGACGGTCTTCGCGCCACCGTGGTGCTCGGGGGCCGAGAGGTTCACGTGACCTACGCCGTCGCCGAGATCGGCCACGGGGTAAGGAGCGTTCGCATCAACAACAAGGAGCTGCCGACAGCTCCCAGTAACGCCCGGTACCGGGAGCCGGGAGTGTTCCTGTCTCGTCACGCCTGGGACATCGCAGTGGGCGAAGGGCGGGTCGATCTGACCATCCACGTTGCCTGAGGAGACAGGGGTAAGGGTTGCCTCGCTTGAAACACCGGTATCATTAGGAAACACTTGTGTAATCAAATGATTTCGATGGGGAGGAGGGCAACGTGAACAACCACGAGGCGGACGACCGCTCCACCCGTCAGCGCGTCATTGATTCCATCCTTCAGCACGGACCTTCGACGGCCCGTCAGTTGGCAGATCGGCTCGCGCTGACACCGGCCGCCATTCGGCGCCATCTCACCGCACTGCTCGCCGACGGAACACTCGCCGACGGCGAACAGCGCGTGTACGGCGCGCGGGGAAGAGGACGTCCGTCCAAGATATTCTCGCTCACCGACGTTGGCAGGTCTGAGTTCCACCACACCTACGATGCGCTCGCCATAGCGGCAATGCGTCGGCTGCAGGAGGCCGCAGGGCCTGAAGCAGTTCGAGGTCTGGCGGCAGACCGTCTTTCCGGCATCGAGTTCCAGTTCAATGAGTTGCAGGCAGAGGATCCCAGCCGGCCGGCCGTTGAAATTCTCGAGGAAACCCTCGCGAAAAACGGCTACGCCCCCGTGGTGAGACCCGTCGCATCTGGTGAACAACTCTGCCAGCACCACTGCCCGGTGGCACACGTCGCCGCCGAGTTCCCGATCCTTTGCGAGGTGGAGACCGCGTTGTTCTCACGGCTGCTCGACAGCCATGTGCAACGTCTCGCCACCATCGCGCATGGCGACGGGGTGTGCACCACCCACGTTCCCCGTCCCGTTCCCCAGACCATCGCCACCAGCAGGAAGTGAATCCATCATGACTCAGACAGCACCCCAGCAGGCCCCCGGCCTCGGATCCACGCAGGACGAGCATCTTGACGCACTGGGCAGTTATAAATTCGGCTGGCACGACAGCGACACGGCTGGATCCACCGCCAAGCGCGGCATCAACGAAGGTGTCGTCAGCAACATCTCCGCGCTGAAGGACGAGCCCGAGTGGATGCACGATTTCCGCCAGAAGGGTCTCAAGCTCTTCCGCAAGAAGCCCATGCCCACCTGGGGCGCAGACCTCAGCGGGATTGACTTCGAGAACATCAAATACTTCGTGCGCTCCACGGAGAAGCAGGCCCAGACCTGGGAAGACCTGCCGGAGGACATCAAGAACACCTACGATCGTCTGGGTATCCCCGAGGCCGAGAAGGCACGTCTTGTCTCCGGTGTCGCAGCCCAGTACGAGTCCGAAGTGGTTTACCACAAAATCAACGAGGAACTCGAGCGCCAGGGTGTCATCTTCATGGACACCGATACTGCGCTCAAGGAGCACCCGGAGATGTTCAAGGAGTACTTCGGATCCGTCATCCCCGTCGGCGACAACAAGTTCGCGTCGTTGAACTCTGCGGTGTGGTCGGGCGGCTCATTCATCTACGTGCCCAAGGGCGTCAACGTGGAAATCCCGCTGCAGGCCTACTTTCGGATCAACACCGAGAACATGGGTCAATTCGAGCGCACGCTGATCATCGTCGACG
>CBDTVQ010000088.1:0-7568 GCA_965364045.1 uncultured Tessaracoccus sp.
GGGTGGCGTGGCTGTTGCCGCTGCGCTCGTCGTGGCGTCCTACATCCGTCGTCGCCGCGGCAGCGAGCCGGATCCTGCCGCACGAGCGCTGATCAAGCGCACCGTGCAGGGCATTGCCTTCGGGGCCATTCTGGCACTCGGTCTGAAGTTCATCGGCCAACCCGCCTACTTGGCCTACCTCGGCACGGATGGTTCACCCGCGGCTCTGAATACCCTGGAAATGCTGGGCGGCCAGTACACGTTGTGGTCCGCCGCGCAGAACATTCTGATTTTCGCCGGCATCATCGCGCTCGGCTTCCTGCTGTTCCGGATGTCCGGGGGCCGGGTACTGGGGCGTCTGATGTCGGTGACAACCGTCGCGGCTTTCGTTCTTGTCCTGGGCGGGGAGTTCATCGGGCGTCTGCTGTTCTACGCCACGATGGTCAGGGTGGGGATATGACATCCGCTGGTTGGGCGCGCTCGGTGACGGTGGAATGGCTCGATCAGATGGCGGCTGCTTCCACCTTCCTCTCCCACACCCTCCTGCGACGCGACGCCGCCGCGCCGATGGTGCAGGAAATGGACACGGCCTCCCTGGCCGGTTCGTGGCCGTTGGAGGGAGACGCCCATCGCACCGGAGCTGTTCTTCTGGAGACCGCCGTCCGGGAAGCTGCGTCTGCCGAAGACCTGACCGAGGACTTCGACGCGCTCTTCATCGGGCCTGGCCGGATGCATGCCTGCCCTTATGAATCCGTCTATCGCAGCCTTGAAGGACTGACCTTTGAGGCCGAGACCATGCAGGTGCGGCGTTTCTACGCCGACCACGGATTGCAGGCACCTGCTTTCAACCGTGAGCCCGATGACCACATCGGTCTCGAGGTGGCCTTCGTTGGACAGCTCTGCCTGGCTGCCCTGAACGCACTGGAAGATCACGATCCGGAGCGTGCCCACCAGTTCGTGTCGTCGGCACGGCTGTTCGTCGCCCAGCACCTCGGTGTCTGGGGTCCGGACTTCTGCACCCGTGTCATCGACAACGCCCACACCGCCTTCTACGCAAGTGTGGGTCACCTGCTCCTCGGCCTCATCAACGAGTTCCCGCGACACGAGGGCGATGCGATCCCGTTGCAGGAGACATCCACCTCCGCGAGCGACTGATTTCCAGGAAGGCTGCCCGTGTCCAGCAGAGCCCCGCATGGAGTTGAAAGGTGAGGCGTCACTAGGATCGTGGAACACACCACGACGAATGGAGACGGGTATGTCCGAGGCAGGTCTGGAAGCTGCGCGCCAGAAGATGGAGGCCGCGGGTGTTGCCACTCCCGCGATTGAGGTCTTCTCCCACTACTACTCGCTGCTGAAATCGGGTGAGACCGGGCTCATTCGTGAGGACTCCATCTCTCCCATGGTTGATGTTCCCTTCCTCTCCGACGTGGTGATCAGCGACGAAGCGGCGCGCGACGCCATCGGCCACACCGTGGTGATCAAGCTCAACGGAGGTCTCGGTACCTCGATGGGTCTGGACAAGGCCAAGACTCTCCTTGAAGTGCGTGACGGCTTGAACTTCCTTGACCTCATCGTCGCTCAGGTGACGGCTGCCAGACAGACGTATGACGCGCGGGTGCCTCTGCTCTTCATGAACTCGTTCCGCACCGAGGACGACACGCTTGCACACCTCGCCCAGTACGGCGATCTGGCGGTGGGGGATCTCCCGCTGTCCTTCACGCAGAACCAGGAGCCGAAGCTTCGTGCCGACAACCTGATGCCGGTCACGTGGGAGGCCGATCCAACGCTCGAGTGGTGCCCACCCGGTCACGGTGACCTCTACACCGCACTGGAGGGGTCAGGCGTGTTGGACAAACTCCTGGACGCCGGGTTCCGGTATGCCTGCGTGTCCAACGGCGACAATCTGGGCGCCGCCCCGAACGCGACGATCGCCGCGTGGTTTGCCCAGTCCGGAGCCCCCTATGCAGCTGAGGTGTGCCGTCGGACCATCAACGACAAGAAGGGTGGACACCTGGCCGTCCGCAAGGCCGACGGACAGCTCATCCTGCGCGACACCGCCCAGACGGCGCCCGAGGAGATGGACTACTTCACGGACGAGCACCGCCACCCCTTCTTCCACACAAACAATCTGTGGTTTGACCTCAGGAAGCTGCGCGACACGCTCCTGGAGCGGGAGTCAGTGCTGGGGCTCCCCATGATCCGCAACGAGAAGACGGTGGATCCGGCTGACAGCAACTCCACGCCGGTCATCCAGATCGAGAGCGCCATGGGTGCCGCCATCGAGGTTTTTGAGGGTGCCACGGCCATCTGTGTGGAGCGCGAGCGCTTCCAGCCGGTGAAGACCACCAACGAACTCCTTCTGCTGCGCTCGGATGTCTACGACCTCGGCGACGACGGCCGCCTCGTGGCGACGAGCGATTCGTCACCGGAGATTGACCTGGACCCGAAGTACTACAAGAAGGTGGACGGCTTCACCGCCCGCATCCCCGAAGCCCCCTCGCTGCGGAACGCCACACGGCTCAAGGTGATGGGCGACTGGACTTTCGGGAAGGACGTCACCGTGGTGGGGACGGCGGAACTGGCGGACGAAGGCGAACCAAGTCGCGTCGAGGATGGTGCGACGCTTGGCCAGTGAGCCCGTTGAGTTGGGACGGGCGCTGACGGGGGAGGAACTGCCGTTGGTGGCATCTGACCTCGCGGCCCTGGCTGCGGAGTTGACCGCGCTCGGTTGGGATCCTGCCCGGCTTGCGGACCTGCGTCACCAGCGTCAGGCCACTCGGCAGCCATGGCCCTTCCCTGTTCCCCTGGAAGCCCGGCGGGACCTCGGATTTGCCCGTTTCGACGCGAGGTTGTCGCAGTTGCGCGAACTCGTGGGTTTGAGCGGGCAGGAACGCGCACTGCAGAGCAATCGCGCCTGGGGTGAGGCTGAGCGAAGGCTCGCGGCCGATCGCCCGCCCCACTGGGGCTGATGGCACCAGCAAGGGGCATCAGCTCTGGTTGGAGAGACCTTCGATCCATGCTTGTACAACAGCGGTGTCCTGGTCCCCGAAGCCTTGCGCCGTGAGATTCAGCCTCGCCTCGATTGGAGCTACCTTCCGGGTCCCCGGATTCTGGCGCTGGCTGGTCATGCCCTGGCGCGGATCGACGTCTCTGCCATCGCGAAACCGATCGTGGAGGAGTTGGTGGGCCGGGTCCAGTGCACCGTTCACCTCGGCGTGCTCAACGGGGACGAGATCATCTTCCTGGTCCGGAGCGACTCGGACAAGCCCTATCGAATGCCGTCACGTGTTGGGCACTCCATTCCCATGCACTCCTCCGGAATAGGCAAAGTTGTACTTGGTACCTACACCGATGATGAGCTCGCACGCTTCGTGGGGCGCGCCGGCCTTGCGCAGAGAACGAGAAACACCATCACGACACTTGATGGGCTCAGGGCGGAGATCACCCGGGTGCGGGGGATGGGGTATGCCCTCGATGACGAGGAGAATGTGTCGGGCATCAGCTGTGTTGCAGCTCCCATCCGGGATCACACCGGCACGATCAAGTATGGCCTGAGTATCTCCGCCCTCACCCTGGAGCACACGATCCGGCAGGTCGAGGACATGGCCCCGGACGTTCTTGAGGCGGCGGCGAGGATCTCCGCAGCCCTGGGGTATCAGTCGGGTGGAGACCTCAACGAGGGAACAAGAAGGAGCAGAGAATGAGGATCGTCATCACTGAATGTGATCATGACACGTTCGACCTCGAGCATGGGGTGGCGGACGACGCGAACGCGGAGCTGGTGCTGACCCAGTCCCGTTCAGCTGCGGAGGTCATTGCCAACGCTGCGGGCGCCGATGGAATCCTGGTGCAATACGCGAACATCACCGCCGAGGTGATGGATGCACTACCGCACCTGAGGGTTATCGGCCGCTACGGCGTCGGGGTTGATTCGGTGGACGTCGGGGCCGCGACAGCTCGCGGTATTGCTGTCTGCAACGTGCCCGACTACGGCACGGAAGCGGTCTCGGACCATGCCCTGGCCCTGACGTTGGCCGCGTCCCGTGGCATTGCCCGCCTCGATCGTGGGATGCGTGCAGGAGCAATGGACCTCGTGGCTGTCCGCCCGGTCTACCAGACTGCCGGACGCGTCTTCGGAGTCGTTGGAATGGGCCTCATAGGTCGTGCGACGGCACGCAAGGCTGCGGGTCTGGGGTACCGGGTCATTGGATGCGACAGTGCGGCTGGGAATGAGCCCACGTTCGGTGGCTTCCCCGCCGTGAGCCTCGAAGAACTCCTCCAGCAGTCCCATGTGGTGTCCCTGCACACGCCGCTGGACGAGAACACGCGCGGGATGATTGGTTCGGTCGAGCTTGCAGCAATGCGTTCGGACGCCATCCTGGTGAACACCAGCCGTGGTGGTGTGGTGGATACGGGCGCCCTTGTTGAGGCGCTGGCGAATGGCTCGATCCGAGGTGCGGCCATTGATGTCCATGAGACTGAGCCGCTGCCGCCCGAGCACCCACTGATGCAATTCGATTCGGTTGTCCTGACGCCCCACCTCGCGTGGTACACCGAGGAGTCCTATCAGGAACTCAAGCAACGGACGATGGCCAACGTCGTGGACGTCTGTGCTGGCCGCCTGCCCCGCAACATCCTCAATCCTGAAGTGTTGGGCGCGCGTGGTCGCAATGAGGGCTTCCCGGCGCAGAATCCTTGAGCCTCGAGGTGATTCCCACGCGGTTGTGACCACTGTCCAACGGGTTCTCACCCGCTCAGGAAGATGCTGAGCTGGCCGGACTGGCCGAGCATGGACACCTCTGGTGCGAGTGCTGACGGAACCTCCACGAGCACCAGTGCCGCCTGACCCGTGGTCACCAGTGATGACGAGGCCACCTGCGGCATCGTGTGGATGACAGCATCATCGGTCACGACGCCCGGGACGTCTCCCATGGAGGAGACGAGCGCGACGCGCAGGCCGGGGGACAGGATTTCCCTGAGCTGGGCGTCGTGCACAGTAATGGGAACCAGCGAGCGGCCCGCGGGCGGTGGAGCGCCGGACACGAGCAACGCGGGTGCAACGATGGTGTGGGCGGTCAGGGAGACCGCGGCGCTGCGCCCCACCGCTTCGGCAGGATTGGTGAGCGCGTCCGCAGGGACGAGCGCTTCGGGAACGGCCGCCAGGGACACGTCACCTGCTGTCAGTGCGGCGCCAGCACTGATTGCCCTTGTGATGATGACCACCTGAGCCGAGGGTTCAGCCGCCCCGGAGAAGTGTGTGATGAGGGCGAATACGCCAAGTGAGGCCAGCACTGCGGCAATCTTGCGGCGGTGCCAACTGATGGTGCGGATGAACCACGTCATGTCTCTTCATGATGGGCAGCCGGCGCTGTGATCCCCACTTCTCCACAGCTTTGGGTGTCCGCCGGATCAGACGGGAGCGTCAGCCTTCTTTGCCGGAGCCGGCTTCGAGGACTCAGACGGTGTGGTGCCTGTCGAGCTGGATTGGGTCTTTGCGCCGCTGGAAGCAGATTCCGACGAGGACTTCTTACGGGAGTCCGTGGAATAGAAACCTGGGCCCTTGAAGACAACGCCCACAGCACTGAAGACCTTGCGCAGGGCGCCGGCACAGCTCGGACATGTTGTCAGAGACGGATCTGTGAACTTCTGAACGGCTTCGAGTTCGTCGCCGCACGCTGTGCAGCGGTACTGATAAGTAGGCATGTGTTTTCGTTGACCTCCGTCGGTGACGTCGATCATGATAGTTCGCTCTGCCACGGGGCCGAAATGCCGGTCACAGCGGCGTCACCACAGGTGTGACTGCCCACTTCGGTCACCACCTGATCCACCGGCACGTCGTGCGGCTCGGAGGGCAAGGTTTCCAGCAGTTCACCTGTGCGGGCCAGCGCCCACACGGGCACTCCCGGGCGTCGATGGGGCAGCGCCCTGTCATACCAGCCACCGCCAGTGCCGAGGCGTGTGCCGTCGGCGGCAACCGCCAGGCATGCGATCACCACGACGTCGGCCAGGATGAGATCGATGGTCTCCGTGATGGGACGGGCCGGTTCGGGAATATTGCCCCACCCGGGCCGCATCTGTTCCCAGCCGGTGAACAGTGCCCAGGCGGGACGGCGCCCCAACACCGGGAGCAGAACTCGCCAACCGGCGGCGTGCAATCGGGTGATGGCCTCGTGGGTTCCGGGCTCGTGGGGCCGGGAGGCGTACAGCGCCACAGCGCCGGGGACCTCCCCGAGTGCTGTCAACAAGAACTCTGTGCGAGCTGAATCCGCAAGGGCCCACTTCCGTGGGGGGAGCGCTCTTCGGCTGGTCTGAATGGCCCAGCGCAGCGCGTCCTTCGAGTCGGCTGGGCGCATGGGACCTATCGTAGAGGCCATGGCTCTGTTCGGTCGCAAGAAGTCCGCCCCCCTCATCGAGGCCGAGGCGGAGGTGGAGGACGATGTGCCGACGCTGCCGAAAGCTCCTGCCCTGGACGCCAACGGCCTGCGCAGCGTCGCGGACCACGTCAGTTATCTCCTCAGTCTGGTCTCCCCTCTGAAGCCCTTCGGTATGGGACTGCTGGAGGCGTGGGACCAGGTCATGTGCGAGGACATCGATTCGATGATCAACGTGCCACCCAACAGCACGTCCAAAGTGGATGGCTACGCCGTCGTGGCAGCTGAACTGCTGAACGGCGACGTCCGTGAGTTGGATCTCGTGGAATCCGCCGACCGGCTTGACGCCGGTTGTGCGCTTTCCGTCGGTGTGGGCGATGTCCTGCCGCGCGGGGCGACGGCGGTGTTGCCGGCCGCCTTTGCGACAGTGGCGGCTGGGAAGTTGAACGTCCATGATCTCGTGCTGGAGGGCGACTACGTCCGTGCCGCGGGTGAGCACCTTGCAGTCGGCACCCGGTTGCTCAGTGAAGGAAACACTCTCAACGATCGAGCGATCGGCATGATGGCGAGCGCCGGTATTGACCGCGTGCTCGTGCGGCCGCGTCCCAGGGTCGTGGTGGTGAGTTCGGGCGATGAACTCGTCGAGCCAGGCAGCCAGGTGCGTCACGGCGAGGACACCGATTCCAATTCGTTCATGATCGCCGCAGCCGCCCGCGCCGCTGGGGCGACGGTGTTTCGCGTGGCCGTCCATTCCAGTGACCCGGGGGAGCTCAGAGCCGCCATCACCGATCAACTGATCCGCGCTGACCTCCTCATCTCCACCACCTCCGGGCGACGCGAGGACTATGAAGCGGTGGCGTCAGCCATGGCAGATCTTGGGCTGACGGACTCCGTGGACGTGGCGATGTCCCCGGGACGCACTCAGACCTTCGGGATCATTGGGGAGGATGGAGTGCCCATGGTGATGCTGCCCGGTAACCCCGTGAGTGCCTACGTGTCCTTCCAGGCATTCGTTCGTCCACTCATTCGTCGGCTGGCGGGTTCCAGTGAACATCGCCCGGTCCTGCGCGCCATCACACGCACTCCCTTGCGTTCGGTCCTGGGGCGCACTCATCTTCTGCGCGGCAATCTCGTGACGGACACAAACGTCGCAACGGTGGACCGGGTTTCCGACCCACACGCCATGACAGAACTCTCCCAAAGCAACGCGTTGATCAT
>CBDTVQ010000089.1:0-7541 GCA_965364045.1 uncultured Tessaracoccus sp.
TTGTTGCCATGTCTGATGTTCGGAGCGAACCCCGCATCGGATTGGTCCCGAGAACAATTGGACTGCTGGGGTGGCGAGCCGGAATGCGCGCAAGCGCTCTGTCATGGGAAGCTGTTGCCCGTGAAGAAGACGCTCCTGTTCCCGCTGGCCGCCCTGTCCCTGTTGCTCGGTGCCGCCTGCGGCGACGCCAACCAGTCGGCGGGTGATGAAAACGTGGTGGAGGCCACGGGCTGTGACTACCCGATGGGTGGAGAACCTGCGAAGCCAGTGGATCCGCCGCCCACCACGGACGTCAACAACGCGGGCACGTCGACGGCAATTTTGTCGCTGACTGCAGGCGATGTGGAGATCACACTTGATCGCGCCGCCGCGCCCTGCACCGTCAACTCTTTCGAGTCATTGGCTGCGCAAGGCTACTTCGATGACACGAACTGCCACCGGCTCACGGACACGGGCATTTTCGTCCTGCAGTGCGGCGATCCCTCGGAAACCGGTAGGGGTGGCCCCGGATACTCGTTTGCGGACGAGACCGAGGACTCAATGACATACGCGGCCGGCACCGTGGCGATGGCCAACGCCGGACCTGACACCAACGGCTCGCAGTTCTTCCTGGTCTGGGCTGACACGGATCTGCCGCCGGAATACACGGTGTTCGCAACGATGGATCCGGCGGGGTTGGACGTCGTCGCCGGGATTGCTGCAGAGGGCGTGTCTGCTGACGACGACACGAGCCCCATCGCCGAAGCTCACATCGCCTCAGTCACGCTTGGTTGACAGGTGTGGCGGTGGCCACCGGCAGCGTCAGTCGAGAAACTTTCGCAGGATCGATGTGAAGGCCTCAGGTTCATCTGCATGGACCCAATGCCCCGCCTTCTTCAGCGTCACCGACACGACGCGTGGGAACAACTCCCGCATAACCGCCATGTCCTCGGGCTGCACGTAGTCTGAGCGACCGCCCACCACCCACCAGGTGGGGCCGTCCCAGGAAGTGTCGAGAGAAGGCCAGCCGGCGACGACGTGAAGGTTGTCACCGAGCAGGTCCAGGTTGGCGTTCCAGGCCCAGTATCCGCCCTGACGTTTCAGGTTTTGCAGCAGGAAGCCTCGCACCGCGGCGTCGGGGATCAGCCGCGTGAGTCTTTCGCCCGCGTCTGATCGGCTGGTGACATTGGCCAGGTCGAGGTTGCGCATGGCGGACACGAGTTCCGCGAAGTGGGACGTTGCACCATTGCGCGAGGGGGCGGTGTCCACCACCATGAGTCGGGAGACCAGCTCCGGGTGCTGCAGCGCGAGCCGCATGGCCACCTTGCCACCCAGGGAGTGCCCGACCAGCGTGGCTGGACCGGACACGGTCTCCCGCAACCAGTCGGCCATGATGGCTGCCTGCTCGTCGAGGCTGAAGTTGACGGTCCACGGGGAACGACCATGATTGGGCTGGTCCACGAGCCAGCTGGTGGCAACATCGCCGATGTTGGAGGCGATGCTGGTGAAGTTCTTGCCCTGCCCGAAGAGACCATGGATGAAGACGACCGGGGAGGGGCCGTTGCCGACCGTGGTGTGGTGAAGGCTCACCCGTCCACTCTCCAGCAGTGGCGGTGCCAGTGGCGACGCTGTTCCAGTCCGGAGTCGAAGCCCATGCCCGGCGTTTCCGGCCAGGCGACCACATGTGCCGTACCCGCCGGGATGGAGTTGTGGCAGCCCGGACAGGTGTAGGCCTTGGTGGCGCGATCGGCAGGTATGTCCCGGACGAGGAACGTGCCACTTCGGGTGGTCTGCTTGATGGCATGGCGCGAGGCATCGAGCGGGCGCGGGGCGCGCAGATGTTTGCTGGGACGTCGACTGGTGGGCATGATGAATCTCTAGAAGAGTCTCTCGTCGGAATTGTCCATCCCGCGCAGCAGGTCATAGTCGATGACGCGGCAGGAGATGCCGCGATCCGCGGCAAGGGTGGCGGCCTGCGGTTTGATCTGCTGGGCGGCGAACACCCCCTGCACGGGGGCCAGTTGCGGATCCCTGTTCATGAGATCCAGATAGCGGGTCAGCTGCTCCACACCGTCGATCTCTCCCCGTCTCTTGACCTCGACGGCCACGTGCCCCCCGTTGTGGTCACGAAGGAGCAGGTCAACAGGTCCGATGGGTGTGTAGTACTCCCGCTTCACGAGCTGCCAACCGTCACCGAAGGTGGTGGGATGCTCCGCCAGGAGGGCCTGCAGGTGGGCCTCCACACCATCCTTCTGCAGTCCGGGATCGACACCGAACGTGTGGTCGCTGTCGAGATGCACCTCGCCGAGGCGGATCTGCAGTGTGTCGCCCTCGCGGGAGCGCACCTCCCAGAGCTGTGTCACTCCCAATTCCAAGGCTTCGTCGTCGGGTTCCGAGAACTTCAGAGTGCAGGGTGCGCTCATCCAGTTCAGCGGCTTGTAGGCACGATCATCGGCGTGGACGGAGACCGAGCCATCCGCCTTCACGATGATCAGTCGTTTGGCCATGGGTAAATGCGCCGACAACCGTCCCGCATAGTCGACCTGACATTCCGCAATCACCAAACGCACAGGCCCAATCTAGCAAAGGTGGGCCACCAGTCCTTGCCGCTCCAGTGTCGCGGCGGGATCCACAGTCCTGTACTCGGGGAAGCCACTCGAAGTCATCTCCCAGCATGCCTGCGGAGCTGGAGTCCTGACGGCTTGCCGAGCTGAGGTTTCCTTTCGTGACGGCTCTTGGTCAAGCCTGCAGCCGAGGCAGAGCCCTACGGTTCGTGGGTCACCTCTCCCCGAGCGCCAACAGGCTGCGCTCGTCAACTGAACCGGACGATGTTGTTGAACACCATCTTGGTCACGGTGCGGTAGCGATCTCCGCTCCGCTCGACCACCTTGGCCTCGGCGTAGCTGCGGCAACCGTTCCCGCCAGTGGCCGGCGTGTTGCACTCGGTGCGCCACAGGCGGCCGCCCTCAGCGCGCCACTGTCCGGGCGTGGCCAGCGGATTGCCAATCCAGAGCGACTTCGGCGCCGAGACGTAGGTCAAGTTGTTGAAAACCCAGCCATTCACCTGCCGGTAGTCATTGCCACTTCGCACCACCTGGGTCCCCCAAATAAGGGTCCAGCACCGACTGGTGGCCGAGTACGGCTCGCAACCGGTGAACCAGCGCCGGCCGTTGACCTCGTGGAAGCCCGGTGTGACGTAGAGATCTTCAACGGGCTGGCCAGGCGAGGCTGACGGCGATGGCGAGGCTGACGGTGACTTGGTGGGCTGCGTCGAGACTGATGGGCTGGGGCTCGGGCTGGTCCCAGCATCGAACGTCACGCCGTCGGCGAGCGCGATGGGGAAGTCGCCCAGGTCCTGGCAGGCGTCTCCGACACCATTGGCATCGAGGTCCTGCTGGTCCGGATTGGCGATGTCAGGGCAGTTGTCGAAGTCATCGGGTACCTCATCACCGTCACGCGTGATGGCCAGCCTCGTGCTGCCCACTGACTGCAACCCGTTGGAATCAGTGACCCGGACTCCAGCGAATCCAGTGATCATTTCGTCGTAGCGGTGGGTGATCGTCGGTTGCGACGTCGTGTCGTCGTAGGTGCCGTCGCCATTGAAGTCCCACTCGTAGCCAGTGATCCCGCCGACGGCGTGACTACCCCTGGCATCCAGGACGACCTCGGAGCCCACCTTCGCCACATATGGTCCATTGAGCCAGCCGAACGGCCGGTCAATAACGTCGGTGACAGCTTCGATGAACAGCTCAGCGATCTCCCCCGAGTTCTCAGACTGCAACACCTGTCCGCCGGACTCCTCGACCAAAGCCGTGAGGTTCGCGTCGGCCGCCGAGTAAGTATCCACGAGATAAATCTGGACAGGATCGACGGCATACGCCTTGTCCGCCATCTGGCGCCAGGTGAAGCCGGTCACCGGCTCTGGATCCTTGGGGCCCGCGTCCCCCAGCACCAGTATGGTCTTGCGAACTCCCGGACGCCACGCGAGGGAAAGCCCCTCGTTGACCCCGCTGTAGACAGACTCGGGATTGTCCCCGCCGTACCCCAACTCGATGCTGTCGACGGCGGACTTGAGTGCGCCCACGTCATCCGTGAAGTCCAGTTCCAGTCGCGAAGGGTAGTCATCGTCGCCACCTCCCTCCACGGGGTGGTCCTGATATGTCACCAGCCCGTAGCGGACGGTGCCGCTACGCTCCTGAATCGTGTTTGCGATACTGGTCACGTTGGCTTGGACGGCGGCGATGTCGTCGCCCATCGAACCCGTGGTGTCAATCACGAAAACGATGTCGACGTCGGCGGTACCGCCCGCGATGAGCGGTGCACCGAGGGTTATCCCAGTGGCTTCCACAAGCTTTGAGTACTCGCGATGCCCGATGCGGTTGGGATGCCAGAACTCCTCAGCCGTCAGGGTGCGCTTTGACGAGGTCTTCTGGCCCTCAGCTGCGTCGCCTTCGGTCTCGATGAATTCATTCAACCAGCGGTAGTCGTTGGCGGTTCCGAGCCGTGGGTCCGGCTCGTGACCAGCGAAGGCATCTGCTACTCCTCCGACGTACACCACACGCTCTCCCCAGGTCTTCCTCAGATTCTTCACCAGAGCGTCCTGTAGTCCACGGGCCTTGACGCCAAGAGCGCGCACGGAGGTCGCGCCATCGTAGGAGTCCCCGTCCTTCTTGAGAACATAGGGCCGGTCAGTCGCGAGGAGCGGGTAGCCCATGAGAACCACTTTCGAGTCGGGTCTGCCGGTCATCTCCTCCCTCAGTAGCCGATCGATGGCTGTGGACGACGCGCTCATGGCATCGGCGAGCCCCTCGTCGGCAGACTCGACGGAAACACGGCAGGCCTGCGGGCTGGCGCCGTCGCTGATGAAGGGAATTTTCGGGGCGAAGCAATCTTCGACAATGGTGGCGAAATCTACGTCATTGCCTCCGATGGTCAGGAGCACGAGGTCGGTCTGAGCGCCAACGGCGGCGGACTGTGCCTTCAGTGTCAGCTGACAGGCATAGGAATACGGGTGGAGCCAAGCGCCGCCACGCTCGATGTTGTAATCGACGGAGGCGATGTCGTCGTTGACCCGAGCGCCGCAGACGTCCGCCGCCTCCAGTTTGGCCAGCGCTTCCGCCTCCGAATCGGCGCGAACACCCTTCCGGGATTGTGCATCGAGTGTTCGCTGGTTGAACAGGTTGTCGGTCACCGCACCGGAGCAGGCCCGGTTCGTGTAGGTCGCGCTGATGCCGGCGGAGTTGGCCCAGGCCTCGAATTCGCTTCCCCAGTTTCTGGAGCTCCGGAAGCAGCCCTGTGGGCCGTAGTAGTCGCCGGCGCCGTTGCCGGCTGAAAAGGAGTCACCCAGGTGCACAATGGACAGCTTCTGCTCCGGCGGTGCGGTGTGGGCTGGCTGCTGTCCGGACACTGCGAACGCGGCGATCACGGCCAGGACCACAGCGAGGCGGATCTGGGGTTTCATGGCGTCTCCAAGTTGGTGAGGTCGAGCAGTAGCTGGCCGTTGTCGATGATCGAGAGCGCACAGGTGCGACGAGGGGAGTTCTTGGCGCCGCGCCAAGTTCTGAGAGTTTCGTTGATGGGGGCCTCGCCGACCCAGCCGGCGGCTTCGGCCTCGGTCACCGCACGTGCGAGCATGTCATCGGCGGCTGTGGGGATCTCGAAGTGGTGGATGAGTTGGGCATAGTTGGACTTGCCCATCGTCTTTCGGTAGCCGTGCGACTCAGATGAGGCCAGCTCGAGGCCCAGTAACTGCTCGTCTGCCATTGGGTCGGATGTCAGTACCGCCAGGGGTTCAAGGTTTTCGGCGGAGCCGCAGGAGGCCAGCCCCCACAAACCAGCCATGCTCGTCCCACCAAGAAGCGCACGGCGTGAGAGCTTCATGGACGCTCGGCTGGGTGCTTTGTCGGCCACGGCGCGACAGCGTACGACTGATCCCCGGCACCGGACCGGTCCTGCTCAGAACAGCGCATGTTTGTCCTTGTGGAAAATGCAACCACTGACGATTGCTGCGACCCTTTCCGGGCGGCTCGGCAACAGTGATGAGGCGCTCGGTCGGCACGAGCTTACACACCGGCAACAGATTTATCAGAGCTCGCAAAAAAATCGTCCGCAATCACTCAAAGAATGGCCGACTGTTTGACCGCGCGGGCAATTGTTCTGGTCCGTCCCGGTGACCTTCGTGATCGGCTTGATCCCACCCCTGCCCATCTCCAGCGCGGGCCCTAAGCGGCGTCAAGACGGGGCAGAACGACCTCGCGGTACAGCAGCAGCAGCGCCGCGGTGGTGGGGATGGCGATGACCGCGCCGATGATGCCCATCAGTGTTCCGCCGATGATTGCCGACAGGATCACCAGCGCGCCCGGCACCTTGACCGTGCGCCGGAGGATGTTGGGATACAGCACGTACGCATCAAACTGCTGGTAGATCAGGAAATAGATGATGGTCACGATCCCGATGGTGGGGCTCGTGGCGAAGCCGACAATGGCCACCGCAATCATTGCCAGCGATGATCCGATGATGGGGATGAAACAGAAGAGCGCGACGACGAACGCAAGGGCCAGGGAATACTGACCCAGGCCGGCGATGTTCATGAAAATGAAGGAGGCCGCCGACGCCACCGTGACGATGAAGAACATGCCGGTGATGTAGCCGGAGACACCGCTGAAGATCTCGTCGGCGAGGTAGCGCATCTGGGGCCGGCCACTCGCTGGTGCGAGGCGGTAGATGATCTCCTTGATCGAGGGCAGTGATGCAAGGAAGTAGATGGTCAGCACCGTGATCATGATCAGGGAGAAGACCACGTTGGCGAGTATGCGACCGGCGCCCCAGATGCCGCCGAAGAGGTTCTGGATGAGCGTCCCGGAGGTGAGGAAGCCGCGGACACGATCCAGAACCTCGAACTCCTTGTCCAACTCGGCGATCTGCGGATTGTCACGGAGGTTGTTCAGCAGGTTCGGGAGATTCTGAGCCAGCGACTGGGTCTGCTCGGTGAGGATGGGCACGAGCGCTGTGAACCCGAGGGCGATGACGCCCAGTGACGCCATCGCCACCAGGAAGACCGCCACTCCGCGCGGGACGCGTCGTCGGCTGAGGAAGTCGACAGCGGGGCTCAGACCCAGGGCCAGGAACAGTGCCATGACCACAAGAATCAGAATGCCCTGCACCTGCATGACGGCCGATGCCAGGGCAAGGGCCACCAGCACCCCGATGGCGCCGAAGAAGCCGATGGCGAAGGGGGAGTGTTTCAACAGCTTGGAATCGCTGCTCACGGCCGTGGGTGGCACCGGAGCAATCTCCTCCTGGGGAAGTGGAGTCAGCAGGGTCTGGGCTCCCCGACGAGCCTCGCCGAAAACGCCCCTCACCAGCTTCCGGACACGCCGTCGCTTGCGCGGCGGAGGTCCTGTCGTCTCCTCCTCCACAGTGGTTGTCAGTGTTTCGGTGGCCGTGACGTCGACGCGCTCCGACTGATCCCGACGCGAGGAGTCCGCTGCCGGACTACCGGGCGTTGTCACCAGTGTCCTTGCCCGCCCGGGGGATCACCGTGGTCTCCTCAGTGTCGGGAG